>JBDUAL010000229.1:0-4107 GCA_040004685.1 Anaerolineaceae bacterium
GAGGTCGCTCTCAATCGCAGTAGAAGCATGCCCACGCTGAGATCCGCAATGGATCAAAATCAGACCTAAGCTGCAATGTCCGCTTTGGGTGGAACGCGGACGTTAGGGGGCTAGTATCCGCAGTGCTGGGACTGGACAGCAGACGCTTGGGCACGTAATTTTAGCGTGGGCGGACCGGGGCCGCGGTCACTCGCGGAGCGGGCTTTTTCTTCATCTGGTGTGCTGCGAGCTGACTTGCAGTCACTGCAACGGCCAGGATCGCATTCATGTTAGAAACTCCTGCTCGTCCTTAGATGGCGAAGACGGGGTCGCAGTGGCGATATGAAGCGTCGAACGCCGCTTCCCGGCAGCGAGCGCCGTCACCTTGTCGTCGTATGCCGCCGCGATCTCCAAGTGGCACGAGGGGGCCTTTTCACTAGTCGCGGCCATTCCCGCCCGACGCTCTTCGGCGGCTCTGCGCCGGTAGTAACCCGCATCCCTGTTCATCAGTAGCCCCTGACCACGTCGCCCGGAACACGGCGAGTCACGATTGATCAGGCTCAGTGAGCTAATTTGCAGTTGTACATAACCACTTAGGCTCCAGGTGGCTCAAAATGGGAATGTCCGGCCGTCCGAAGTTCGCCACCGGACGGCTCCAAGTGCTGGGTGCTGCCAAGCGCCAATGTCCGTCTTGGGTGGAAAGCGGACGTCAAAACAAAACATTGAACTTGTGTCTGATTGAAATGCGCTTGGCGGTCGATGCATCGGCCCCAATCCCGTGATTCCCTACACGCGGTACTTGGCTGCCTCTTTCTTGCAATCGTATTTCAGCTGAGGCTCCGCGCAGAAGTCCGGCCACTTCCCGCTCTTCTGCCACAAATGTACGAAACCGAGATGCGCGGCGGCAGCCATCGAGCGTGGATTGCGCCATACGCTTTGCATGGCCGGCCGAAACAGAACTTCGGCATTGAATCCGAGTGCGTCGAGACGCTTATAGTGAAGCATCGTGTCGATCGCTTCGTCCGTCCTGCCGAACTGCGCAAGCGCCTGCACGAGCCCTGCGATGTATCGAGGTTCCTGCGCGTATTGCACGCGCTCCGCATCGATCGCGCGCTGGATCTTGGCGGGAGAAGGATCGATCCGCGCTTCGATCAGCGCCTCCATTGCCGGCTCGCCGCCACTGACGATCCCGCTACGATAAGCTGCCAGCGCATTCGTGGGATTGCCATAGCGAAGGTCGAGCCGGTAGCGAGCATTTTGGATGTTCTGGGCCTTGGGCCACATGGCCTCGGCTCTCCGTAGCTGCTCGTAAGCCGCTTCGATCTTGCCCGCGTAGGCAAGCACGGATACGTAATTGTCTTGTACGGCGGGTGAAAGCGGATCGAGCTGGCGGGCCTGATCTGCATCGCCGATGGCATCACTCATCCGACCGATCCGCGTCCACTGTTCACTGCGCAGCCGATACAGGAAGGCATCGTCGGGATGGGCGGCGATTCCGTGATTGTATAAGTCGAGGACTCCAAGGAAATCGCTCTGCGGAACTAGCGACGCCTTGGCGGCGTAAAGCTCGCCGATGGCGAGTCCGAGCTTCTGCGCGTGGCTGATATGGCCGCGCAGCTTGTCAATGACGACCGCCGGCGTGTCGGGACTGCGCGCGATCTCGGATTCGGCTGCAAGCAAGTTTGCCCATGCGCCCTCGAAATGCGGCGCCCTGGCGATTACCTGTTCGAATAGGCGATCGAGCGCCGGGTCGTATTGCGAAAGGCCGAATACGTCCTCCAGTCGTGAGCAGCCGGTTAGATAAAGCTTCAAGGTCGAAGCATCGATGTGGTCCTTGCGATCGGATAGCGCCTCGAGTGCGCAGGAAAGCACGCGCTGGCTGGTCACGGTGAGCTGTTGCGAGAGGTCACCGGCCTTGGCTGGCGGCTGCTGAAGTGACGTCGACCAAATAATCGCATGGTTTCTGCCGGATTCGAACGTCAGGTCCCGGCGCAATGCATCCGGACCATCCTGCGCGTCGAGACGCAGCACGATGTCGGCGCCTTTGGGGTCGAGGACCAGCTCGAAGGCGTCGCCACGGGCCGATTGGAGAGTTCCAAGCCGCACGGCGAGGTCACGGGCGACCTGCTGCGCCTTGGGCGAGCCGTTTACCGCGTCGATGGCGACGATCGGCGGTCGGGCGCTGCCCCTGCTCGCCCACCACAATCCGCCGCCGATAACCAGCACCAGGAGCGCCGCGCCGGCTGCGATCATTGTGCGGAAAAAGACAGGCCGGACTGGTCCGAGAGCGACCGCCGCCGCCATTGCCGGTCGAGTTGGCACATCCTGCCCATTAGGCGAACCCAAAGCGGCGAGGAGGTCGTCGAGCTCCGGGGGCTTCGTCCGGCCGTTCCAGGCGCTGAAATCCACGGTTTGGAACTGCCGAAAACCAAGTGGCGGTTCGGTCCCGTCGATCGTGACCGGAACCAGCCGCCCAGTGTCTCGGCCAACCGCGGCCTCGTCACGGACCCACGCAGAGCCGATGGATTGGGCCGACCACAGAACGATGATCTGATCAGCCGCCGCCAGCGCGGCTTCGATCTCTGACGAGTATTGGGCACCGCCCTTGATGCGGCGATCCCACCACACAGAGTGTCCCGCTCGCTCGAGCATGGCGGCGAGACTTCGCGCCCGGCCCGCGTCATCGCGAACGTAGCTCAGGAAGACGCTGGCCATTTGCTATTTCCCTATGGCTGTTCCTACCTAGCGCGGCGGACGGGGAATCACCACCGCCACCCTGCGCCAACTTGGAAGAAGGTCGGACTCAGGTGGTCCGCTAATGTCCGCAATGGGTCGAAAGCAGACATTAGCTTTGCGCCTGGGGGGAGGGGTCTGCTTCGAGAACAATGGTGGCGCTGCCGGAAGGCGCACGCCATAGCGCTCGTTTGGCATTCAAAGGATCAAGCATGAGGAAAAAGCGGAAGCACCCAGGCGCGACCATGTCCGGCGACCCAGACCATAAGTTGGAACTTACGCTCAAGAAGGACCCGAGCGACAAGCAGGCGCAGGTCGATGTGGGTTCCGACGGGTCGATGGATGCGTCCGATCCGCCCTCCGCCTGCCAGCCGGGCGGCAATGATCCGGCACCTTCGAACGATTTCCCCGAACTCTAAGCTCGAGTAAGGGCCCTCTCTTTTTTGGCCCGTGCGGGAACTTGTGGGGTAACAACAATCCAAAGATGGCGCTTGCAAGATAACGATTTCGGCGGAGGCTGTAGGTTCCGAACTGCACCGCGAACCCTTGTCTTGCCAACCCCGTAGCCGGCACTGAGCCGAGGCGATAAGCGCTCAGCGATGTGCAACCTCTACAACATGACTGCGACGGTCGATGAGATGCGACGCGTGTTCGGTCCGTTTCGCGGCGAAACCTCGAACCTCCCCCCATTCGGGGACATTTATCCAGGCAGAGCGGCTCCGGTGCTGCGCCGCGAGAACGGCGAGTTAGCGCTCGACGTCATGACCTGGGGTTTTCCTGGTCCTCAGGCGGCCGGAGGACGACCAGTGACGAATGTGCGTAATCTTTCGAGCCCATTCTGGAGATCGGCGCTGAAGGATCCGTCGCGGCGCTGCCTGGTTCCGGTGACGAAGTTCTGCGAGTGGACCGCCAAGCCTGATCCCGAGACCAAGCGCAAGTCGAAAGTCTGGTTCGGCCACAACGAACATGCGGTGTTTGCCTTCGCTGGAATTTGGCGACCAGGCGAGGAGACTCCTTTCATGGCGTTCCTGACGTGCCAGCCGAACGAAACCGTCGGCGCAGTCCATCCGAAGGCCATGCCCGTGATGCTCGATCCTGCCGACTATGGCCGCTGGCTCGACAATGACCACTTGGACGCTTGCGAGCTCGCGGCGCCCTATTCCGACGACAGAATGGCAATCGTTAGCTAGGCCGTCGCTAACGTCCGCTTTCGACCCATTGCGGACATTAGGTCCAGCCGCAATATCGCTGATGTACATTCGCCAGCTGCTGTTCGGAAGTTTCGGCACGTCCGGAAAATTCACCAAGCCTTTCTGTAGCGCACCTCGATCGGGTTCATCTTAGCCGATTCTCTAGGGCAGTACCTGGTACCGAGCGATCATGCCCGCATCCATG
>JBDUAL010000230.1:0-4107 GCA_040004685.1 Anaerolineaceae bacterium
CGGTAGTGAGCGTAATCGTTGCCGTTATCCTGTGCGGCGTGCGCAGGATCGCTCGGCCACTTGGTGATGCGGATGCCGGCATTCTCCGCGGCTTTGGTGATGTCACCGAAATCGGGGTTGAAGATCAGTGGGTTCCCGGCGCGATCCTTTACCGGAAGACCGGTCTCGACGTTGAACTGAGGTCCGGCCAGGAAAATCTGTCTCCGCTGGTCAGCCGCGTCGAATGCGCTGTACGTCTCCGCCAGGGTCGAGAAGCCGTTCCACGGCGCCGGAGAATACTGATTGTAATGGAGTGCCCGCATGAGGAAGTTCAGCCCCAGGCCAGACACGGCAGCGAACTTGACGGACATGATGATTTCGGGCGACAGATTGTTGTCGAACGTGAAGTTCTGTCTCCAGTTGGCTGCCAGGCTGTACACTCCGGAATTCAGAACGGCGTCCGATGCATTGATTGCGTCCTGCCACCGGGCGGGACCTGGCTGCAGTCCAGCCGTCGTGACCGTTCCCGTATAGACCTGGTTGTTCAGGTAAAGGCTGGCCAGAATTGCATTGGCGGCGCCCTTCGTGAGGCGTCCGTTCATCGCTGCCGGCCAACTTGCCGGAAGGTCAGGCAGGGCCGCCTTCAGCTCGTCCTCGATGAACTTGGACACTTCAGCGCGCGTGTTCTGCGGCCGCGTCTTGACCTCGACATCGGTGACGATGGGTACACCACCGAACAGATCCATCAGGGCGTAATAGTAGAACGCGCGAAGCACCCGCAGCTCCGCCTTCACCACGTTCTTGTCGGCGATCGTCACGTTATCCAGCGCGGACAGCACCACATTTGCCCTGGCAACACCAATGAACATGTTGGTCCAGGCCGAATTGATGTTATCGAGTCCACCCGGGCTGTTCGGGGTGAACGTCTGGCGGTGAATATCGAGCCACTTGCCGTTGTCGTACCAGTCAGTTCCGCGAGTCGGCACGACCATCTCGTCAGTGCTGATTTCGCTCACGTTGTAGTACTCGTCGGTGGTGGAGCGGAGCTGAGCGTACACTGACGCCAGACCGCCGATCACTTCGTCCGAATTGCGGTAGAAGTTCTCGGGCGAAATGGAGCTTGCGGGCACTTCGGTCAGATCTGTACATCCCATTTGCAAAGCAAAGGGTGCCACGACCACAAGCGATGCGATGCCCACGTTCCTGAGCGATTTCTTCATATAAATCTTTCTAGAAAGCAACACGGATACCTCCCGTAATTGTGCGCGGACGCGGATAGTGCAGGTAGTCGATACCACGCGAAGCCAGACCGGTGTCAGTGTAGACCTCCGGGTCGTAGCCAGTGTAGCTCGTCAGGAGAGCCAGATTGTCACCCGAGACGTAGATCCTCGTATCCCGGGCCGTTCCCGTAAACTTGGGAAGTGTCAGCGTGTAGCCGATCGTGATGTTCTGCAGGCGCACGAACGACCCGTCCTCGATGAAGCGGGACGAATAGATCGACGGCTGGCTGATGGCGACGCCGTCGTTCAGCGCCGACGCGAGGAAGTTCTTTCCCTGCGACGCATTTGACTTCGTGGCGTAAACCAAGGCGGTTTCGTTCAGCACTTTCTGGCCGTGCTGGCTGTTGACAAGGAAGCTCAGGTCGAGCTTGCCGATGTTGGCCTGACTGCGGAATCCCAGGGAGTAAGTCGGATTCGCGTTTCCGAGGATGACGAAATCGTCGCCTCCGGGGCCAGTGGTCGTACCGCTGAGCGTTCGCCCGGTCTCCCGTCCGCTCGCATCCCTCGTAACAGTATACTTGTTGAAGATCTGCTCGCCCTTGGTATTCACGCCGACGTACTCGGGACCGTAGAATGTCCCAAGTGGCTGGCCGGGAATGATACGCTGGGACGGCGCGCCGGATTGGCCTTGTCCGCTCAGGATGCCGGTGATGATGAAGCTCCGGCCTCCCAGATCCACCACTTCGTTCTTATCGTGAGAGAATACGATTCCCGCGGACAAGTTGCGGTCGCGCCCGTTGATCAGCTGACCGTCCATCGAGAACTCGATTCCCGTGTTCTTGATCTTCCCGATGTTCTCGAGCCGGTCCGCCGCGACTGCCGGCTGTGGAACAGCGACCCTGAGCAGCAGGTCGCTGGTGTTCTTGATGTAGTACTCGAGGCTGCCGGTGACCCGATTATTCATCAGGCCGTAGTCGAACGCCAGATTGGTCTGGGCGGTCGACTCCCACTTCAGATTCGGGTTCGGGTTCTGGAAAGGCGAAAAACCAGTGACCGCCTGGTCGCCGAACACGTATCTCGAACCGCCGTCAGCCCGCAACAGAACGAGCGACGAATACGGCGGCACAGCCGGGTTTCCTACTCTGCCCCATCCAGCGCGGAATGACAGGTTCGAAAACGGGCCATGCGGCATGAAGCTCGTTTCGCTGATGCGCCACGAGCCGGAGATTGCCGGGTATACCGCCCACTTGTTGCCGGCTCCGAACTGCGACGATCCGTCGCGGCGCAGCACTCCGGTGAAGAAGACGCGATCGTTGAAGCCGACGTTGGCCCGGCCGAAGAACGACACGAGTCGCCTGAACTCCTTGTAGGAAGTCGGCGGGACGAGAGTGATGCCGCCGCCGAGACCGTCGAAGCCGAGCGCGTCGGTGGTGAATCCTTTGGCCTGAGCGCCAAACTGCGAGAGCGTGTAGTCGTTGTACTCATAGCCGCCCACCGCCTCGAAAGACTTGTTGTCCGCAAAGGTGGGATGGAAAGTCAACAGAGTCTGAATCGTCTTGGAGGTGATGTTCTTCTCATCCTGTTCCGCCAGTCCCGGGAAAGTCGCACCCACCGGACTCGACCTCGGCCAGTATGTCTTCCGCGTGCCGTCGGTACGATCGATACCTACGTTGACCCTGGCGGTAAGTGCGGAGAGGAGATCGAGATCGGCGGACGTGTTTCCGAGAATGCGTGTGGTCGCGCCGAAATCCTGAATCTGGTTGGCAAGGCCTACCGGATTGCGAACCGATTGCGAGCCCTTACCAATTTCAAAGTACGAGGTCTGTCCGGTCGTGGGATCTGTTAAGATGACCGGGAACGTCGGGTTGTAGACCATTGTGTTGATGAAAACGCCGCCTTCGAACCCGCCGGTGTTCTCATATGGCACGTAGTCGTCGTCGATATGCGAGCCGGTCAGGTTAAGCGCAACACGCAACTTGTTTCCAAGCTTCTGGTGCGTGCCGTTGATCCGCGCTTGATACCGCTTCAGCCCATTGGACAGCACTATTCCCTGTTGATTCATGGTGTTCAGGGACGCGCGATACTGAGTATTTGCCGACCCGCCAGCGAACGAGAAATTGTGATTGAAAGTCGGCGCGCTGCGCTGGACTGCGGTTTCCCAGTTCGTATTGGCACTGCCCAGAGACGTCAGCTGAGCGGCGCTCAAATTGCCCTTGGAGACCTGGTCTTTCACGAAGGCTCGGTAGTCATCTCCGCTCACGAGGTCGAGATGACTTCTGGCCGTGGCCACGCCCGCCTGGAATTCATACTCCATGCTGGAGCCGCCACCGCCTCCGGGTCCCTTCTTCGTTTCAATCAAAATGACGCCGTTTGCTGCCCGGGCGCCATAAATGGCCGTTGCGGCCGCATCTTTGAGAATGGAGATCGAAGCGATATCCGACGGATTGAGCAAATTCATCGGATTCCGCGGGAGCGGCGGACTTCCACCAATACCAATTCCCTGCGTCTCCGGATCGAGATTGTTGATCGGGATTCCGTCGATCACGTAAAGTGGCTCGTTGCTGGCACTGATCGATGTGCCGCCACGAACCAGGATCTGTGCGCCGCCGCCGGGCTCCCCGCTGTTCTGCGTGATGTTAACGCCTGCGGCTCGCCCTTCTATCAGGTTCGTCGCATTGGTGACGACGCCAACGTTGGCCTGGTTCGCGTCGATCGTTGAGACAGAACCGGTAATTGCGAGGCGCCTTTGCGCTCCGTAACCCGTTGCAACAACCGTTTCGAGAGTGACCGCCCGCTGCGCGAGCACGAACTGAGCCGGGGTGGTCGAGCCCGCTGTAACCGTAATCATCAGGAATTGCGGAGCGTGGCCGATGCGCGTAGCCCGCAAGCGCTGAACTCCCGTGGGTAC
>JBDUAL010000231.1:0-4105 GCA_040004685.1 Anaerolineaceae bacterium
GGCAGCTCAGCCGGAATACCCAAAAGCCCTCCGAGCGCTGCTTCAGGGAGGTGCGCGGGGCAGGAGCCAACTCCGTCATTGTAGGCGGCAAGCATCATGTTCTGCGCGCAACGGCCCGCGTCAAATTCGTGCCTCTGCGTCTGTACCAGGATGACGATTGCGGCGGCATCCGCCAGCCACTTCGCCACCGGACTGAGCGCTGCAACGGCCGCTTTTCCTGCGGCACTGGTGACCACCACGTACCGGTTCGGCTCGACGTTCTTGGAACTCGGCGTCATGCGCCCCGCCTGCAGGATCCGGCGGAGTGTTTCGTCTGGGAGCGTTTCTGGCAGGAATGTGCGGCGGTCGCGCTTGCCAACTGTGCCCAGGTAGAGGTCCATCCGCTTGATTCTACCCAATCCCCGGGCGGCGCGCCGGTTGACGGCTCTTGAGCCGTCGGCAAGACTCGTCGAGCGAAACGCAGAGGACTCACCCGTGACTGACTCACCAATCGACCAACTTATCGATGTTGTCGCACTCGAACGCTTCGTCAACGCAAACGTCGCTGGCGAACCCGGGCCGATCAAAGTGCAGAAACACGTTGCCGGCTTTTCGAACGAAACCTTCTTCGTCACCCGCGGCGAGGATCGCTGGGTCTTGCGTCGCCCGCCCCGTGGCCCGCTGCTGCCCACCGCGCACGATGTTGTGCGCGAATACCGCTTTATCTCCGCCCTCTACGGCAACGCGCGCGTGCCTCAGCCCATTGCCGTCTGCGAGGACGTCGCGGTCATCGGCGCGCCCTTCTATCTGATGGGCCGTTGCGAGGGTGAAGTGATTCGCGCAGAGATGCCGGCGGCCTACGACACGCCCCAGGATCGGCTTACCGTGGCCGAAGAGTTGGTCGACGGACTTGTTGAACTCCACGCGGTTGATTGGCGAGCGGCAGGCATCGGCGGCAAGGCTGAAGGTTACCTGGAGCGCCAGGTTGGCCGATGGAGCAAGCAGTGGGAACTCACCCGCCCGCGCACGCGTGAACTGCCCGGTCTGGATGCCGCCACCACATGGCTGCACGAAAAGATGCCCCAATCGGGCCTCGCAACCGTCGTCCACGGTGACTACAAACTCGACAACGTGATGTTCGCGGCCGACCGGCCCCGCCTGATCGCGGTTTTCGATTGGGAGATGGCGACCGTCGGCGACCCGCTGGCGGATCTCGGCTACTTGCTCTCTACCTGGGGTGACCCTGGTGATCCGCCACCGCCGCCCGGCGTCCAATGGGTAAGCGAGGAACGCGCCCGGTTGACCAGTGGGCCCGGATTCCCCGGCGTCGCTGACCTGCGCGACCGCTACGAGGCGAAGAGCGGCCGTTCGATGCGCGACTTCACGTTCTACCACGTCCTGGCGGTCTACAAACTCGCCATCATTCTCGAAGGGCTCTACGCACACTACCTGGAGTCCACGGCCCCAAACCCGGAGAGCGCGACGTTCGAATACCAGGTGCCAATGCTGATCGCACGCATGCACCGACTCATGAATGAGGGATCCTAGTATGCAGAAGCGCTGGTCGCTGTCCGTCCCGCTGGAAGGTTTTTCGCTCCCCGAGCACGTGGAGATTGCGCGTGAGGCTGAGCGCCTGGGGTACACCGACGCCTGGTCCTTCGAGGTGGACGGGGCGGACTGTTTTAGCCCGCTCGCGGTCGTCGCTGGCGCCACCCAGATGCGCCTCGGTACGGCCATCGCCAACGTCTACACCCGCGGCCCAGCCACGTTGGCACAGTCCGCTGCCAGTATTGCGGAGCTCGCGCCAGGCCGCTTCCACTTTGGCATCGGCTCAGGTTCCCAGCCGATCGTCGAGCAGTGGAACGGGGGAAAGTTCAGCAAACCAGCCACGCGCGTTAAGGAGATGGTCCAGTTCCTCCGTTCGGCGCTGGCCGGAGAACGTGTCGTCTTCGAGGGCGAGACCTTCTCGGTCAACGGTTTTCGCCTCTCACGGCCTCCCAGCGAGTCGGTTCCGATTCACGTCGCCGCGCTGCGTGCGGGAATGCTCCGCGTAGCCGGCGAGGTGGGTGATGGCTGCATCATCAACTGGCTTTCGGCCGACGACGTGAAGAAGTCCGTCGCCGTTGTGCGCGAGGCAGCCACCGCCGCTGGCCGCGATCCAAACGCCATCGAGATCACCGCTCGCCTGATGGTGAACGTCGACCCGGCCACTCCGGAAGCGAACGTGGGTCGGCGCCGACACATCAACGCCTACCTCAACGTGCCCGTATACAAGGCTTTCCATCAGTGGCTCGGGCGCGAGGAGATACTTCGGACGATGTGGGAGGCATGGGACGCCGGCGATCGCAAGGGCGCACTCGCGGCCGTGCCAGAGCACGTGGTCAGCGATCTCATTGTCAGCGGTACGCCAGCGGAACGAAACGCACACGTGAAGCGCTATATGGATGCGGGCGTGGACACCGCGTTCCTCTCGCTCTTCTCGTTTGACCCGGACCCGGCGATCCGCCGCGAACTGATTCTGCGCGCCACTCGTGAGATGGGGCCCCGTTAGTTGGGGGTCTAAGGTCAAAGAATGGGTAAGACGCCTAAGCGATTCTCGTGGCAAAATGGCCCGGTGAGTGGCACGAAGCTGGTCGTTGGGATGGTCGCCGCCACGGTGGTACTCGTATTGGTTATGCAAGGATTGGGTTGGTTGGAACGCATTGCCTAGGGGATTCGCCATCGAGAAGTTACAATCCGTTTACACGCGCCCCGTCCGGACAGTGCGAATGTTCGTTGACCCAACTTGCACGTGGTTCTTACACTGCAAGTGATGAGGAGATTATCCATGAAGCGAATTCGAATCCGTCCGCTGGCGCTCGCTGTAGCGTTAGCCGTGGTGATGCTGATCCCGGTCGCCGGTGTCAGCGCAACGAGCGGCGCAAGCACTCCGCAGGAGATTCGGTTCGGCCGCGGCTTTGCGAACGTTGAAGTGCTTCCCGCGCTGTTTCCAAGCAGCAAGGAGAACACCAGCGCCATCGCCCAGAATAACGGCGTCGCTCCCGCAACGATCGTCATGGACATTTACACCCCAGCGGGTGTGTTGATTCCTTCCGCGAGCGTCCCTTTCGTGAACGTCCCCGTGGGCGGTACGCGCGTCTTCGCGCAGGCCATCAATTCCGGCCTTACGCCCGGCTTCCGCGGTGTGGGTGTACTCTCCATTGACCAGCCGATTAACGCCTTGCTTGTTCGTGACATCGAATCGAACACGGGCCGCAAGTCGTACTCTATTCACAACGCTTACCCCACGGGCGGCTCCAAAATCGCTCTCCCGTACGTCGCCAACGCTTTGGATAATACCTACAACACGCGTTTCGCAATTGCTAACACTGGCGCTGCCCAGGCCTGTGTGACGATCCTTTACTCTTTCCCCGGCGGAAGCAGAGCGCCCGTCACCGACGCTGGCCCAGGCGGCGGCGGCTGCGCCGCTGGCTACCCGATTCCAGTCGCCGGCCAGATCACCTTCGGCCCGCAGGCCAATGCAGCCGAGGCAACCCAGGCAATGCCGGGCTCGACTGCCAACGCGATTATGGCCGCAACGCTGACCGCTACCGGTTCGACGATAACAGTCGGCGTTGACGCCTACCTGACCGGCGGGCTTCGCAAGCTCGCCTCCTACGACGGTTTCGTCGTTGAGGGCGGTACCTCGGACATCGGCACCAACATTTCCATCCCGCTCGCCATCAAGCTGGACGGCTTCTACAGCCAGATCCTGCTTTCAAACCCCGGCGGAACGGCAGCGAATGCCACGATTACCTACAGCGGCAACAGCGGTCCGTACACCGTGAACGTCTCGGTTCCGGCAAACGGCACTGCCAGCCACAGCGTCTACGAGGCCGCTGGCGGCATCCCAGAAGGTTTTATCGGCGCTGCTAAGGTCGTCTCCGATCAGCCGCTTGCCGCTGTCCTCTTCCGCGCGAAGATGACGTCTCCGGGCAGCTACATCGATGAGGACCTCTACACGGCGGTCAACGGTGTACCCATTTCTCGAGCCACGACGAGCGCTAAGTTCCCGCTCATTTTCCGCCGCGCCTACAAGTCCGGCGGGCTGGACGGCTACAACACCTGGGTCAGCGTCGCGGTTGCA
>JBDUAL010000232.1:0-4104 GCA_040004685.1 Anaerolineaceae bacterium
CGGTTGGACCTCGAAGGCGAACTGGCCCGCACCCGCGAACACATCGAGAACCTTCGGCTGGAGATGGAGCGCGAAGGGCTCGCGCCAGACCGCACCGGGCAAGTGGTCGCGATGGAACTGGCGATGGGCAGCGACCCGATGCTGGAACTTGCCGCCGCCGAAACCGTTCAAGGCGCCGCCGAGATCAATATCGAGGAGACGCGAACTCGCATCGAAACCGTCCGTCGCGAGATTCGGCGCCTCGGCGCAATCAACGCCGAAGCCCCCGAAGACTTCCAGGAACTACACGACCGTCACGAGTTTCTTACCACCCAACTCGCCGATCTCAACGACGCGGAGACTCAACTCCGCGAGGCGATCGCCCAGCTCAACGAGGAGATTCGTGTCCGATTCGACGTGACCTTCGAACGCGTCAACAAGGCCTTCGCTGAGTACTTCTCCTCCTTCTTCGGTGGCGGCCTCGCCTCTCTCTCGCTCACGGACCCGCGCAATCTCGCGGAGGCGGGGGTCGAAATCGAAGCTCAACCTCCAGGCAAGCGACTCAAGAGTCTCAGTCTGCTTTCCGGCGGCGAACGTTCGCTCACAGCGGTAGCGCTTCTCTTCGCGCTGCTCTCTGCCAACCCGGCCCCTTTCTGCGTCCTGGACGAAGTGGATGCCGCGCTGGACGAAGCGAACGTCGGTCGCTTCACCGCTGCCCTCAAGCAGCTTTCCGAAAAGACGCAGTTCCTGATGGTCACCCACAACCGGCGAAGTATTGAAGTCGCCGACGCGATCTACGGGGTCTCAATGGGCCGCGATGGCGTCTCCAAAGTCCTCTCCTTGCGCCTTTCGGATCTCCCCCAGAACTGACCGTTGACCGTCGCCGTTCTACCATCCACCCGGAACTATCCAAGAAGGAGCGCCCTGCGTGCGGTTTTGGCGAAAGAGACCAGAGGAAGTTTCCGATCCGGCGGACCGCGCCGATGACGCCGCGGCTCTCGCGTTCGCCGATCCTGATTCCTGTGCCGCCAACCCAACTGAGACCGCCGCCTTCACCGAGGACTACGAACCTACTCCGGAAGCGATCGCCGAAGTGCACGAGCAAACCGGGCGCGCCGTTGAGCGCACGCGCCGGGGCTTCTTCGGTCGCCTCGGCGGCCTGTTCGAGCGTGCCGATTTCGACGACTCTATCTGGGACGACCTCGAAGAGATCCTGATCTCCACCGACACTGGTCTACCCACAACCGAACTCGTCATCTCCCGCGTCCGAAAACAGGTCAAAGACCAGGGCGCCAAGCAGAGTGCGCGCGTGCGCGAGTTGCTCCGCGATGAGCTGATCTCTGTCCTCGAAGCGCCCCGCCGCGAACCTCCAGTGTGGGCGAGCGCGAATCCGCCAGCGATGCTGATCCTCCTCGTCGTCGGCGTCAATGGCGCTGGCAAGACCACCTCCATCGCGAAGTTGGCGCACGCCTTTAAGCGCGACGGTGCAACTGTGATCCTCGCTGCGGCGGATACCTTCCGTGCCGCGGCTTCGGATCAACTCAAGGTCTGGGGCGAGCGCGTTGGCGTCCGCGTAGTCGCACACCAACCCGGCGCCGACCCCGGCGCCGTCGTCTTCGATACCCTCGCGGCCGGCGAAAGCGCCAACGCAGACTTCGTCATCATTGACACCGCGGGTCGCCTTCACACCAAAACCAATTTGATGGAAGAACTCAAGAAGATGGACCGCATCATCAAGCGCAACTATCCGGACGGCCCGCATGAGACGATTCTCGTCCTCGATGCCACCACCGGCCAGAACGGCCTCATCCAGGCTAAAACCTTCGCCGAAGCGGTCGGCGTCACCGCCATCGTGCTGGCGAAGCTGGACGGCACGGCAAAGGGAGGAATCGCGTTCGCCATCGCCCACGAACTTAATATCCCCGTCCGCTTCATTGGCACCGGTGAGAAGATGGACGACCTGGCGCCGTTCGATCCGCGGGAGTTCGTTGATTCACTGCTGGCCTGAGCGCGGATGAGTGACGTACTGGCCTTCTGGGCTGTGTCGCTCATCGTTGGAGCCTTGGCGATGCCCATCGCGTTCGTGTTGCTGCGCCGCCTGCCAGATGCAGGCGCCGGGATGAGCTTCGCCCTCGGTCTCGTACTGGTCGGCTACGCGTATTTCATCCTTCGCATTGGCCACGTCCTCCCGCACGGGAGGGGCGGCTATCTCTTGGCGTTGCCGCTCGTCAGCCTCGTCTCCGCTGCCGTAGCCGGCCGCGATCGGCGCTTCGCTTCCACTTTCCGACGGACGTGGCCCGGCTGGGCGGCCGCCGCTGGAGTGTTCACGCTTTTCTTCTTCACCTACGTCTCCTTCCGCTCCTACAACGCGGACATCGGTGGCACAGAGCAACCGATGGATTTCATGTACCTGAACGCAACACTCACCTCGCCTGACTACCCGCCGCACGACCCGTGGCTGGCTGGAGAGCGCGCGAGCTACTACTACTTTGGCTATTTGCAGGCCGGCGTCCTCACCGCATCGGCGGGAGTACCCGCGTCCACCGGCTACAACCTCAGCCTGGCGTACACCTTCGGCGCAGCGGCGGCGGGCATCGCTTCACTCGCCTTCGCTCTTGCTCGCTGGGCGCTCGGCTCTCGCGGGCGAAGGTGGGCCATCTGGGCCGGGGCCCTCGCCGTCGCCTTCCTGCTCTTCGTTGGCTCACTCTCCGCGATCTTCGAATGGTCAGCCGCGCACGGAAACACCAACCGCGGCGTCTATGAAGCGTTTGGCCTCGAATGGATGATTCCTTGTTCACCCGCCCAAAAGACGGACTGCTACGCCGGACCAGTCGAGAACCGCACCAATGCCTGGTACCCCACCGAGTTCTGGTTCTGGTGGCGTGGCTCCCGGATAGTCCCCAACACCATCACCGAATTCCCGTTCTTCAGCTTCCTCCTCGGCGACCTCCACCCGCACGTCATGTCCATTCCGCTCGTGCTGCTCTCCCTCGGAATCTCCGCCTCGGTCTGGCGAGGGCGCCGAAAGTTAGCCTGGGAAACTCACCGCAGAAACCCCTTCCCCGGCCTCGCCCTCGCCCTCATCTTCGGCGCGCTCGCCTTTCAGAATGCCTGGGACCTGCTCACGTTCAGCGCGGTCCTCGTTCTTGCCGTCCTCGCACGCAACTTCAGGCGGGGCCCTCCCCGCGACTTCCTGCTCGGAACCGCGAGCTATCTCGTCCCACTGTTCATAATTGCCGGCGCGGCCTACATCCCCTGGTACCTCGACTTTTCGTCCCAGGCGGGAGGATTCGAACCGTACGTGGGGGCGGGCACTCGCCCGGCGCATGCGTTTCTGCAGTTCGGACCCTTGCTTGCGGCTGCCCTCCTCGCACTCACCTGGGCGTTTCGCCATGTCGGGCGCGAGGTCCTCTCCAACTCTTTGACTTCGACCGCCTGGCTGCCACTACTGCCGCTTCTTGGCTGGATGGTCCTGGCCGGTCTCAACGGCGACTACCGCTCCGGACTGGAAGCACGAGGAGCGGGAGGCTGGCTGACCCTCGCGGTTTATGGCGCAACGGTCTGGCTGCTTGCGGCGTCGGCGGTAGCACTCGCTATTCGTCGCAACGGCGCTGCCTTCGGCGTCGCTCTCCTGAGCATCGCCGCGATGCTTCTTTACGGTGCTGAACTCTTCCTGATCAAGGACGTCTTCTTCGGCTCTCTGCCACGGCTCAATACCGTTTTCAAACTGAGCTACCAATCGTGGATGCTTCTCTCCGCGGGCGGCGCTGTAGCGCTGGTGGTGGCGCTCCAGCGAGCCGCGAGCGGTCGCAGCCGCTCGGGTTGGCTGGCGTTGCCCGTCGCTCTTCTAGGATGCGCGGGCCTCGTCTACCCAGTCTTGGCCGCCGCCAACCGCAGTGATGGATTCGAAAAGGAAACGGCAATCGATGGTCTCGTCAGTCTCGCCCGCAGCAACCCACACGAATACGCTCTGACGCGCTGGATGCAAGACAACACAAATCCCGGCGACGTGGTCATTGAGGCGAGCGGCCGCACCTGGCGTCGCGACGCCAACGGCGCTGCGTCCGTCACGGACGCAGGCAACGACTACACCAACGCCGCGCGGATCAGTGCCAGGACAGGCTT
>JBDUAL010000233.1:0-4100 GCA_040004685.1 Anaerolineaceae bacterium
AAGACAAGCCCGCCGGCATTGGTGGCCACGATCGCGCCGACGATCAGGCCGCGGGGCCCAACCACGCTGGCGGTGCCCATCCCGCCCTTGATCGCGCGATCCGGGCCAAGGAGTTTGGCGACGGTGGCGCCGGTCCCTGCGCCCACGTTGCCCTCGGCCACCCGTCCGGCCTTTGCCCGTTCGGCGGCTGCGTATCCCGCGTCTGCGTTCGGGGCGGCCAGCGGGGACCCGACGCCCAGGTCGTAAAGCACCACTGCGGAAACGATCGGGATGCGCCGCTGGCGCGTGGGGAACCCGATGCTCTGTTCTTCGCACCAACGCATCACGCCGTCGGCGCTGGCGAGGCCGAAGGCGCTGCCGCCCGAAAGCACCACTGCGTGTGCGTTGCGCACGATGTTCGGGCCGGCGAGAACGTCGGTTTCGCGTGTGCCGGGCGCACCGCCTCTCGTATCAACCGCGACCGCCTGGGCGCGTTCACAAAGGATGACGGTGCAGCCCGTGGCCGCTCGGCGATCCGTCCAGTGCCCGACCCGGATCCCAGGAACGTCTGTGATCGCGTTGTGCCGGCCGGCGGTCCAGGCGGCGGAATCAGTCACGAGAGATCGCGCCCAGCGGATGCCCGGTGCAGATGCGAAGGAGAGAGTCCGTCATGTCCGCCAGTCTACGCTGGCCACAGCGCCGCGCGGATGCCTGCCGCAGCCGGGTTCGAACCGGCGGGCGATCTTAGCCCGCGGTCAATACGTGCCGAGGCGGTGTGCAGGGCTTCGCTGGCTGCATCATCGCCTAGCATTTCGATCAGGCGTCGCGGCAGGCGCAGCAGTTCATCGATTCCCCACAGGATGCCCGCGGCGTCCACCTCGTCGGCGGTCTGGTTTGGTTCGAACGTGCGGAGCCGGGCGTAGTGCATGGCGAGGGCACGCCGCGCCGGGGCCTCGAGGCCGGAGGTGAGGAGGAAGCTCGCCACGTCGTAAAGCTGAGAACCAAATCCGGCACAGCCAAAATCGACGAGCCACGCCTGACCCCGCCCGAGCAGGACGTTCTGCGCCGCCGCGTTGCCGTGCGCGAATCCGAACGGACCGGCAAGCAGGTCGAGCCTTGCGGCCGCCAGGTGTTCTCGCGCCGGCTCACGCTCCTGCGCGGCGAAGCCTAGGCGGTGGAGCGGCAGTTCCCCAATGGGCAGCAGATCCGCGGGCTGCAGGTCCCAGCGCAGACCTTCCCGGGTTGGCAGTTGGTGGAATGCGGCCAATGCTTCAATAGCGGCCTCGGCAGCGCCCGGCGGCGGCACCAGCGCCAGCGCCGAAACGCCCTCAACCCACTCCTCCAGAGCGACTTCGCCGAAAATGGCCAGCAGCTTTGGCGCCGCGGCGAAGCCAAGGCGTGCCAGCGCCTCCATGACTGCCAGATGGTTGAGCGCGTTCTCGGGGTCTGCCTCACGGCGGGCCAGCAAGATACGCCGGTCACCGTCAGGCAGGTCAATTGATATGCGCTCCGCGGACCAAGGCGAGCCACCAAGCGGCTCACAGTCCACTGTGGCCACCGCGGGCAAGCGTAACAACGCGAGCAGTTGGGCAGGCTCAACCAGCACGGTTGGCCTTTCGGGGAGCGCGGCCTTTGGGCTGGCACATCGGGCAGAAGTGCGTAGACCGCCCGCCAACAACCGTGCGAACGATCAACGTACCGCAGCCGTAACACGGCTTGCCCGTACGCCGAAACACCTGCACGTACAGGTGCTCGCTGCCGGGCTGCCCCTGCCCATCGACGTAGTCTTTGAAGCTGGCGCCGCGGTTTTCAATACCGCGTTCGAGGACCGCACGGCTGGCGGCGAAGAGGCGTTTGGTGGCTGGTAGCGAGAGGTTGGCAGCGGGCGTATCGGGCCGAATTCGGGCCTCGTAAAGCGCCTCATCGACATAGATGTTGCCCAGGCCCGCGATCCGGCGCTGGTCAAGGAGAACCGCCTTCACTGGCGCCGAACGGCCCGCGATCGCGCCCCGAAACGCTTTGAGCGTAAGGTTGTCGTCGATCGGCTCAGGGCCGAGCCGGGCAAAGAGGGCGGCGGTGTCATCGACCACGCTCCAAGTGCCGAACTTGCGCAAGTCCGCCCAGCGCAGGTCGTGGCCGTCGTCCAAGACGAGTTTCGCGCGCTCCCACTGCTCGAACGGGGCCGCGCTCTCCCGCCAGAGCAGCCGCCCGGTCATACGCAGGTGGATGATCAACGTCCGGCCGTCATCCATACCTAGGAGGATGTACTTGCCGCGACGTCCCATTGAGGTAAACGTTCGACCAACCAGACTGGCACGGAGCGCCTCGATCGGCGCCTTTGCGAGCAACTGAATCGTCCCGGCATCGACGTCGACGTCGATGATGCGGCGGCCAACAAGGAGTGGTTCCAGGTCGCGCCGGATCGTTTCGACTTCGGGCAGTTCGGGCATAGAGTGATCGTACCCGCGGCCGCGGGTTGGCGCTCCGACACGCCAGCGAAATCGAACCGCGTCTATGCCCGGCGTACGAGGTATAGCTGATTTGGCGTGGCTCGATGCGGCTCGATATGTTTGTATACAATGCATCAACGAATCGGAGGGCCTTCAGATGGCCGCATCATGGCTTACCTATACCACCCCCAACGCCCATGTCTCCGTCGAGGGGCCGGACTATTTTCGCGATGCGTATCCGTACGTGCTCCCGCCGCTGGTGCAGTTCGAACGGGAGCCGGTGAATCTCGACCCGGCAGCGGAGATATGGGTTACGGACACGACTTTTCGCGACGGGCAGCAGAGTCGCGCCCCTTACACGGTCGAACAGATCGCCCGGCTCTACGAGATGCTGCACCGTCTCGGTGGGCCCCGAGGGATGATTCGGCAGTCCGAATTCTTCCTGTATACAAAGAAGGATCGCGAGGCAGTAGAGCGCTGCCAGGAGTACCGCTTCGACTTCCCGCAGGTCACGGGGTGGATTCGGGCGACGATGGGTGATTACGAACTGGTTCGCGCCGCGGGGCTGAAAGAGACGGGCATCCTCTGCTCGATCTCCGACTACCACATCTTCAAGAAACTCAACTCCACCCGCGAAAAGGTAGTCGCCGGCTACCTGCAGGTGGTTGACGCCGCGCTGGCAGATGGGGTGATCCCCCGGGTCCACATTGAAGACAGCACCCGCGCAGACTTCTACAACGTCGTGCTGCCATTCGTGCGGGCACTGATGGAACGCGGTAAGGATGCCGGAATCCAGGTCAAGGTGCGCTTCCCAGACACGATGGGCGTGGGCGTGAGCGACCCCAACGTGGCGCTCCCGCGCGGCATCCCGCGCCTCACAACCGCGCTTCGACGCGAAGCCGGAGTCCCTTCGGAAGCGCTGGAGTACCACGGCCAGAACGACCTCAACGCGATCATCCCAAACGGGGTTAGCGCCTGGCTCTACGGCGCCAGCGCGAACAACGGGACACTCCTGGGCATTGGCGAACGTTCCGGCAACACACCGATCGAAGCGCTGATTTTCTGGCTCATCGGCCTCACCGGTGAGTCACACGGCATCGACACCACCGTGATCACCGAGATCGCCGACTACTACCGGAGCATCGGCGAAGTGGTTGACCAGCGCCTGCCATTCGTCGGTTCGAACTTCAACGTGACACGCGCCGGTATCCACGCCGACGGGATGATCAAGGACGAAGAAATTTACAACCCCTTCGATACAACGCGCCTTCTCAATCGCGCGCCGGGCGTAGCGATCACGGATAAGAGCGGCGCGGCCGGACTGCTGATGTGGATGCAAACGCATCGCCCGTCCGAAGCCGCTGGCGTGGAGAAGCGGGACTCGCGCGTCATGCGCCTCCTTGAACTGGTGATGAACGAGTACGAAGACGGCCGCGTCATCGCCATCCCGGATGAGGAGGTCCACCGGATGGTCGACCAGGTGTGGAGCTTGGTGACGGTCTAAGCGTCCGTGGGGAGAAGCGTGAATCGCCCGCCCTGGAGGGGCTCGATATGGCGGAAGTGGCGCTCATCGAAGGTCAGCAAGGTGGTCGTCTTGAAGCGCGCGGCGAGGACGACGAGGGAGAGATCGGCGAGGCCGGGATTCATGGCGGCGTAGCGTTCTTCGAGGTT
>JBDUAL010000234.1:0-4083 GCA_040004685.1 Anaerolineaceae bacterium
GGTTGGGAAGGACTGGATCCCGCCGCTCAAGGAAGCACCGGTGAACCTCGGTGGTGGCGATGCCACAACTCCCGTCACGCCCGATAGCGTGCCGGTTCCGGTCATAGTATGACCGTCGCGTTTGACCTGGCCGCCTGCCAACAGATCCTCAGCCTCTCGGTCAGCGCATTGAAGACGAAGCTCGACATCGCCCACGGCGAGACGCACGAAGATGTGAAGTACGAGGGGCTCGAAGGGGTGACCCAGTATTACAACCCGAAGAGCTTCCCCGGCAGAGTCTACGTTCGGGACGGCGCCGTGCAGATGGTGTACGTGCCATCAGGCGCCGCGCTCGCGGATGTGAGCGTGCGCGATCTGACGCGAAAACTAACCGGTAAGCCGAAAGAGATGCGTTCGCGGGCGGGCAAGGAGTTCACCCACTACGTCTACGCGGACCAGGGTGTGGCGTTTTCCGCCGATGGAGACGACCTTTGCTTGGTCGAAGTCTTCCGCGGCCGCCCGTTGAAGGCGTACTTATCGGAGATCTACCAGGATCCCGGTCCGTTCATTCGCTAGGGGTACCGTGGCGTGCGCGGGGCGGATATTGCCGTGGCGAGCCGCCTCCACCTGCCGGCGGTTTCCCGCAAATCGTGAATCGCGGATTTCGCTCAGCGCACGTACAATCGGCGCACGATGGAAGAACTACGAATCGTTGTCTCCGGGACTGGGAAGATGGGCCGCCAGGTAGCGGAGGCGGTGGGCGCGGCCGAGGGGATGCACGCCGTTGCCTTCCTCGATGCGATGGCCACGAGCGGGAAGATTGATCACCTGCCGGTGTTCACCGACCCGGGGGCCTGCTTCCTTGAAAAAGAGCCGGACGTGGTTATCGACTTTACGAATGCGGCGTGGACGCCGGGCCTTGCAGAGGCGGCGCTCGGGCGCAACGTGCGCATGGTAATCGGCACCACCGGTCTGAGCGAAGAGTTTATGAAGTGGCTGGATAAGGACGCGGCGGCGCGGAAGCTTGGCGTTGTGGTGGCAGCGAACTTCGCTGTCGGCGCGGTGCTGATGATGCATTTCGCGCAACAGGCGGCGCGCTTCTTCGACAATGCGGAGATTATCGAGCTTCACCACGATCAGAAGGTCGACTCCCCGAGCGGGACGGCGAAGACCACGGCCGAACTAATGCGCGCCGCGCGGGAGAACAGCTTCACGCACCCGGTCTCCGAAAAAGAGACGTTGTTGGGCGCCCGCGGGGCCGAATCCGGTGGAATCGCGATTCACTCCGTTCGCCTGCCGGGACTCGTTGCTCACCAGGAGGTGATCTTCGGAGGGCTGGGACAGACGTTGACGATTCGGCACGACACAACGGGGCGCGATTCGTTCATGCCCGGCGTGATCCTCGCCACGCGCGAGGTGATCGGCCTGAACAAGCTCGTCGTCGGCCTGGACGCGCTCTTCGGGCTGCGGTAGCCCGCCCTTCAGCCAGCAGAGAGCACAGCGACGCCTGCAAGGGCGATAACGCCGCCGAGGCCTCGCAACGGGGTGAGCGGTTCACGCGAAACGAGGCTGGCCAGCGCAACCGTCGTCACCGGGTAGAGCGAACCAAGTACGGCGACGACGCCGAGGTCGCCTTTGGTGGCGGCGAAGGCGAAAAGAACGTTTGCACCGGTATCCAATATTCCGGTGAGCACCAGTGCCGGGAGCGAACTGCGCGTGACCAGCAGCGACGATCGGCCCAGCGCCGCGATCAGAAGGATGGTGGCGATCGAACCTACGCGGGCGCCGCCAATCACCCAGAACAGTGAACCGCCCGCCTCACTACCTCGATCCACGAACACGTAAAAGAGCCCAAAACCGAGCGCCGCGGCGAGTCCAATCCCAACCGCGTTCAGCGGGCGCCCTGACAACTTCCGACCGCTTCGATCCGGCACCGAAACAGTGATGGCCCCCGCGAGGCAGAGTGCGAAGCCCGCGAACTGGAGTCCCGAGGGGGTATCGCCGCCGAGCAGCGCGGCCACGACGGGGACTGCCGCCGCACTGGCGGAGACTGGGGCGACAATGGCCATCGCACCACCGGAGAGTCCGCGATAGAAGAGGATCAGCCCACTGCCAGTGCCGACGCCCGCAGCCACGCCCCAGGCGAAACCTTCGGCGCTCGGTTCCTGGCGTGCAAGCACCAGGAAGGCAAGCAGAACGAGGCCGCCCGCAAGCTGGCTCCAGAGCGCGACCGTTACCGACGAGAGCTTGCGCGATTGCACGCCGCCGAGGAAATCAGCGCTCCCCCAGGAGAGTGCGGAGGCGAGGGCCAGCAGCACACCCACTCGCGAGCCTCAGGACTCGCGGGCAGCCGGGCTATTCGTCATCTGGCGCTTCGTCGTCCAGCTCGGTTTCGTCGTCCAGGATCTCACCGGTTTCCTCGTCGAGGTCCAGGGCGAGGCGCAAATTGCTGTTTGGCGCAATGCCGCGGGTGGTGCCGGTGGCGCCGGGGACTGCGCCGTTTGCACCGTTCATGGCGTCCATCGCGGCATCTCGTGGTGCACGCTCTGGTTCATCGGCCATGGTGAAGGCGGCGATACTTGCAACCTGATCATCGGTGTTGACATCAATCACCCGCACGCCCTGCGTGATGCGACCGATGAGGCTGATCGTCTTCGTGCGAGTGCGAACGACGATGCCCTCTCGGGTGACGAGCATCAGTTCGAGCGAATCGCTATCGGAAACCATGCGGCAGGCTGCAACCTTGCCCGTGCGGTCGGTGATATTGAGCGTTTTGACGCCCTGGCCACCGCGGCCCTGGATTGGGTATTCTTCGACGCGGGTGCGCTTGCCGGAGCCTGTCTCGGAGATGATGAGCAGTTGGTCACCGTCATCCAGGGTCTCGACACCGACGACATAGCCACCGTTGGGCAGCTTCATGCCGCGCACGCCGCCGCTCGTGCGGCTGGCCTGGCGAAGGTCATCGATCTTGAAGCGAATCGCCTGGCCTTCACTGGAGACGAGGATGACGTTCGTGTCGTTCGTTGCTACCCGAGCGGCGATCAGCTGGTCGCCGGGCTCAAGGTCCATAGCGATCTTACCGTTGCGCCGCACTTCTTCGAACTCCTTGAGGAGCGTCTTCTTGATCTCGCCGAGGCGCGTGGCGAGCAGAATGAAGTCGCGCGAGTAGTCCTTGATCACGAGGATGGTGGTTACTCGCTCGCCGGTATCGACTTCGATCAGGTTAACGACGGGCAAGCCCTTCGCCTGCTTCTTGGTATCCGGGATGTCGTAGCCACGAAGGTGGTAGACCTTGCCGCGGTCCGTGAAAAAGAGCAGGTTGTCGTGCGTATCGCAAACAACGAGCTTCAAGACGGCGTCTTCGTCGCGCGTGGGGGCGCCCTTTGCGCCCTTGCCACCGCGGCGCTGCGCCCGGAACTCTTCGAGCGGCATACGTTTGATGTAGTTGCGAATGCTTAGGGTGATGACGCTGTCCTGGTGGGCGACGAGGTCCTCTTCGCGGAAATCTTCGGCATCCGCCTCAACAATTTCGGTGCGGCGCGGGTCCTTGTCGCCGTACTTCTTTTTCATCTCGACCATGTCGTCGCAAATGAGGAGGTCGATCTTATGGGGGTTGGCGAGAAGGTCTTCGAACTCTTTGATCTTGTTCTGGAGCGCTTCGAATTCGTCCAGTAGCGCCTGGCGCTCGAGGGCGGCGAGGCGGCGAAGCTGCATGTCGAGGATCGCGCGGGACTGCACTTCAGTGAAGGTGAAGGGGTTCGCGTTGGCGAGCGTGCGGATAGCTGCCGGACTGTTCGCGGGAAGGCGTTCGGCGAGCACCGTACCCGTGCCCTGGAGCAGTTCGAGGGCGTTGGTTGCCGAGAGGGAGGCGCGAATGGTGGCGATGACAGCGTCAAGCTGTTCGATGGCGAGAAGCAAACCCTGGAGGACGTGTGCCCGCTCCTTCGCCTTTTCGAGTTGGAATTCGGTGCGCCGCTTGATCACTTCGTGGCGGTGGGCGATGAAGATTTCGAGTGCGCGCTTAAGGCCGATGCGGCGCGGCGCGCCATCGACGATCGCCATCATGTTCACGGAGAAGGTCGATCGCATGGCGGTGTGCTTGTA
>JBDUAL010000235.1:0-4083 GCA_040004685.1 Anaerolineaceae bacterium
CCCATCGAGATCCCGTAAGCGTGGGCGCGCTCGATCCCCAGGTGATCAAGCAACCCAATCGCATCGGCCGCAAAACCTTCGATCGAATACGCGGGTTTCCGCGGCTTGTCGCTTTCGCCCGTGCCCCGATGGTCAAAGACGATCACCCGGTGGCGCAACGCAAAGTCCTCTCGGACGGCGTCCCAGCCGTGGTGGTCGCTCCCCTGGCCCATGACCAGCAGCAGTGGCTCGCCGCTGCCCAGTTCTTCGTAGTAGATGGAGACGTCGTCGACGGGGGCGTATGGCATGGGGGGACGTTATCGGTCGGACCCCGGCGCCGCAACCTGCGCGCCCGCAAGAAGCACATCCAAGGAGTACCAGAATCCCGCTTCGTGTTCTGGGTTCATGCGAAACTGCGCCGCCAGCCGAAGGACTGTGTAGCCATGCACGAGTGACCAGAGCCCTTCCGCGAAGAAGAGTGCTCGCTCGGGGCCAACGAGCGCCATCGCGAGTTGCAGCAGGGGGGCAGAGGCTTCCTCAACGAGGAGGTTGTCCACCTTGGCCGCTTCGGAACAGGGCCCGAAGATGAGCGTAAACAGTTGCCGTTCCGCCTCGGCGAACGCGATGTAGGACTTCGCCAGACCCCGCGCGCGCTCCGACGCACTACCCTCCGCAGCGGCCGCACGCTGCACCGCTCCGAAACGCGTGAGGCCTTCAGCCACCAGCAAGCGGGTGAGGTCCTCGCGGCTCTCTACGTGGAAGTAGAGGGACGGCGCGCTGACCCCGAGCCGCCGCGCGAGCGCCCGCATTGTCAGGCCTGCCGGGCCGTGTTCTTCCAAGAGCGACCGCGCCTCTGTAAGGATCTGGTCCTGCGAGAGTCGGGCGGGATAGGCCATACCTAACACTATAAGGCTTGTGGCATGGAGAGAAACCCTTACGATGTTAGTTATCCATACAGGGAGTCTCCATTGACGAACTATAAGAAACCCGATTTCGCAACCAAGCACATCTTCAACCCCCTTATCGCTGCAATGGCGAAGTTCGGCATCAGCGTGCGCGGCTCGCGAGTGCTCTCCGTCAGGGGACGCAAAAGTGGCCAGTGGCGTAGCACGCCGGTCAATCCGCTGACCCTCGCCGATGCCCGCTACCTCGTTGCCCCACGGGGCGATACCGAGTGGGTGCGCAACATCCGCGTCAGCGGCGAAGGGGTGCTCCGACTCGGCCGCAAGAGCGAAACCATTCGAGTATCAGAAGTCAGGGACGAAGAGAAGCTGCCTATCCTCCGAGCCTACCTGAAGGCCTGGACGTCAGAAACCAAGAGGTTCTTCGGGGTCGCGGATGCCAACGTTCCGGACGACGAGCTAAGACGGATAGCGCCGAACCACCCGGTCTTCCGCATCGGCTAACACAAAGCCGGCCCTGGCGATGCCGTCCACGTCCCTCCGTGTTCTGTGTACGAACGCTATTGGCTGTTCCCTGCGCCATCACCCGAGTCCGGGCCGTTGGCGCTCGCCACGGCGGCCGTGCGGTTCCCAGAGAGCAGCTGCGCGATGAACGCCGAGAAGATGCCTCCCCCTTCGCCGTTAGCACCGCCGCTGACCATGATGTCCGGTGTGATCTTGAGCCCGGCGACGGCGATCGTCTTCGCCACTTCGATCCCGGTCAGGTTGCCCTGACCCATGGCCGCGACCTGCTTTTCGTAGGCTTCCGCGGTGGCTGACCCAACAGCGAGGATCTTCTTCCCTTCGGCATCGCCGTTCAGTTCGATGGCCCGCGCGAGGCCCTCAGCCTCAATGACGGTCTTCTGGCGGTTCTGTTCCGCCACTTGAACGCCGATTTGCGCACTCACGAGATTGATCTGCTGATCCGCCTGCGCGCGCGTGTTCTCCGTGGCGATGCGCTCGTGCTCCGCTTTCTGCTGTTCGACGAACATCTCCTGCTGCTGCGACGCTATCACCCGGCGGGTTTGAATCGACATAAGCTCCTGAGGAAGGACGATCTGCGAGATGAGTACCGAAACGCACTCGACGTGGTAGCGCTCGAGTTCGCCGCGTGCGCGTTCCTCCGCCTTCGCCTGCTCTTCGGCGCGGTCCTGCATGAAGTTCATAGCCGCCGAAGACGATGCCTGGTTGCGGAACGAGGAATCGATCATCGGATGGATGACATGGTCGATGAGGTTCTCGATCGAGCCGATCTTGGCCACCATCAGCGGCGCCTGGTCCGGGCGAACACGGATAACCACCTTCACGCTCACGCTCATCTCGAATCCGTCACGACTAATGACGGAGAGCGGGTTGAACAGCTGCACACGCGAAATCTGACCGGATGGCACGGCTGGCGTTGGGGTTTCGTTAATGACGCCCTCTTCCGCCCAGTCGATGGTCAGGTTGGTTGTGGGCACGATGTAGGCGATGTACGCCCAGCGGTTGAGGTAGTAGACGCCCGGCCCAGCCACTTCCGCCTGGATACCGCGAAAGCCGGAAGGCACGACATAGACCTCTGAGCCCACCTTCAGGGTGTCCTCAGTCGGCGTCAGGTCTGGCTGCTTGCCAACGTTCGAGACCAACACCGCGACCTCGCCACGCTCAACAACGATTACGTCGTCAAGTTGCGTGTCGAACATCAGCGGGTTGACGTAGTACGTACCCGGGCGAAGGAGGTCATACTGCGGACCGCGTTGGCCACCGTTGACGAGGAAGGCCGACCCGTCCTGGAAGTCGCCGTGGCCGGTCACCGAGGTGGCGACGAGTTCGCCGTCCGGCAGAGGCTGACCATCCTTCGCGGTCACCAGGCCTACCTGGTTCGCCTGGACAATAGTCGCGGGCTTCACTTCGACAGCGAAAAGGTCCGAGTTGATGCGGTAGCGGCCCGGTAGCAGGCATTCGATCTGCGGGCCGCGCTGGCCACCGTTGACGAGGAAGGCCTGCCCATCCTGGAACGCAAGGTGGCCCGCCGTGGCGTGGGCGAGCAGGCGGCCGGGACGAATCGGGTCGCCATCCCGCGCGCTGACGATACCGACTTGCCCGGCGGGAACGGTGACGGATCCCTCGGTACGGACGCGGAAGAGATAGGTGTTGATGCGATACTTGCCCGGCGGCAAGATGTCGATCTGCGGGCCCTTTTGGCCACCGTTCATTAGGAAACGTTCGCCATCCTGGAATGTATCGTGGGCGTCGACGTGGCGACCGAAGATGCGGCCGGGGTCAAGCGCTTTGCCGTCGATCGATTCGACGAGGCCGACCTGGTCCTGCTCGATCAGGAACATTGAATCTTTTCGCACCGCATACAGGAACGGCGGCAGGAAATGGAGGCCAGGAGCGAGGACTCGCGCCTGGATGCCGATCTCGCCCTTCATGGCGATGACGCGGCCTTCCGGCAAGCCCTTGCCAAGGTACCGGCGTTCGAGGACGCCGATCTGTTGGCCACCGATGTTGACCAACATATGACCGGCAACGATCAGGATGAGAAGCACGGCGAGGATGACCCCCGCAACAATCAGAGCGACCGACATGGAAAGTTCGCTTGCTTTCTGCGGCTTTACAGTCCGCCTTGGAGCCGGCGGGCGCGCCTGAAAGCGTTGCGCCCTTCAACCGAACGCTTAGTAGCATAGCGCCTGGCCAAACGAGATGTTCGCTGAATCGGACTCTGGGCCCGCGAGTGACACTGGCCGCGGACCACAACTCCTGAAAGCGCGCGACGAAGGGGCGCCGAGTGCGCCCCTTCGTCATGTTGATTGGCTAAAGGCTCAGCCGTGAAGCGCCATTGCTACTTCCTTCAGACCGAGCGATTCAAGCTTGGCGCGCGAAGGCTTGGTGGTGACGGTGTCCCAATCGCAGGCATTGAGGAAGTCCAGTTCAAGCCTTTCGGTGTCGAGCTTGACGCCTTCCAGCGGGCCCGAGGAGGTGGCTTCAGTGGTCACGCCGGTGACGCGAGTGGGGACGGCGCGATTGCGAGGGTTGCCCCCTTCGCGCACTTCGTAGGCCATGCGCAGGTTAGCGATCCGTTCGCCGACCATCATCATCTCGTCGATGTCCATGTCCCAACCGGTAACGGCGTTGAACCATTCGGGCATCTTGGCGGTGTTCGCCATCATCATGATGAACT
>JBDUAL010000236.1:0-4081 GCA_040004685.1 Anaerolineaceae bacterium
CACCAGCACAGAAACCAGGCCGAAGAACCCCGTGGGGTTCTCGGCGTGTGAGAGTACGTGGCAATGGAACGCCCAGAGACCCGCTTCGGTGGCTTCGATGATGCAATCCAGGCGGTTGCCGGGCGGCACATCGATGGTGTCGCACTTGTACGGGACAATAGGGTTCCCGTCGCGAGCGAACACCTCCATCGTCATCCCGTGCAGGTGCATCGGGTGGTACATCATCCCCTCGTTCATCCAGCGCACGAGCACGCGCTCGCCCTTCTTGGCTGCGAGCGCGTCTGTCGCCGGGAAGCTCTTCCCGTTCCAAGTGAAGCCGAGCAGCGAGTCGTTCATGATCAGGATGTATTCGCGGTCGTACTTCGGGTAACTCGCCTTGTCCTTTGGGTCGATGATGAACGCGCCGAGGAGGCCTCGGTTCACCTGGTCCGAGGAGTTGTGGTGCGAGTGGTACATGTGCGAACCGGAGTTACGCAGTGTGAACTCGTAGGTGAACGTCTCGCCCGGCTTGATCGGCTCCTGCGTCACGTATGGCACACCGTCCATCTTGTTTGGCACAAAAATCCCATGCCAGTGGATGCTGGTGCTCTCGGTCAGGTTGTTTTTAAGGATGATGCGAACAGTGTCGCCCTCGGTCGCCCGCAGAGTTGGGCCCGGGATCATGCCGTTGAAGCCGCGGGCCTTTTCGATCTGGCCGGGAGCCACTTCCCAGTCCACTTCATCCGATGTGAGGTTGAAGATTTTGACCCCGTTCTCGATTCGAGGAGCGAGCGGCTGCATCCCTTTGCCCTTGGTCAACGGCGTGGTCTGGTTCTTCAGAAAGTCCTCAACGCCTTTCTTGTGGTCGAGGTCGAGCTTGGCGTGCGCATCGGTCTGCGAAACGGGCGCGGAAACGCCGCCACCCGTCGTCGCACCGGGCTTGACCGCGTTCGCGGGGACGCTGCCGCCCGGTGCTGCCGCCTTGCCGCCAGTAGGATCGTCGTAGAACGCGGCCAGCAGCAGTCCGCCTGCGATCGGCAGGGTGGCGCCCACCACACCCGCGCGCTTGAGGAAGCCGCGGCGTCCCATCCGTCCGGTTATCAGCGATTCGTGCATGTCTTCTCCTTCAAGGTCATTTGTCTAATTTCCCTCGGCCCGCTGCGCTTGCGAACGGCCAATCGGTCGCTTTTGGAGGGTCGTCCGGTCGCTCGTGTGATAATTTTCGTAAATACGCTATGCGCCGACGATTCAAGCGTTGCGGCTGCAACGCTGGCGCCGGTTCCGGTTCGTAACCCGGGTAAGCCACTTTCGAACCGCGCTCCTCTCAACGAATCGCACTGCGGCGGCTCGGCCGGGTGCCCAGGGCCGCTGCGGTCGAGCCGCGGTTCCGGTCGTTTAGCCCCTGGTCCGGAGCCGACTCGCCCGTGCCACGGGAGCGGGAACAGGGCACAATGACAGCGACTGCGCGCGCTGCTCGCCGTCTATGGAGGAAAGCAATGACAGAGAACGTTCGCACTATCGTCGTCCCGCTGGACGGCTCCGCAGTCGCTGAGGCGGCCGTGCCCGTCGCAGCCTGGGTTTCGAGGGCCACCGGCGCCGGGGTGCGCTTCGTCCACGTCATAGATGATGACCGCCTGGCCGACACGCCCCAGGAGATCACCCTCGCCAAAGACCGTTTCGCTACCTACTGCACGGGGCTCGGCGAACGTGCGGGAGTCGTGGAATCGACGATAGACGTGCTGATTGGCGACGCCGCTCACCAGCTTCTCCGCGCTGCTGAAGACGCGACCTTTGTGGTCATCGCCAGTCATGGGCACAGCGGATTCCGGGCCTCACTCGTTGGCAGTGTGGCTGACAAAATGGTGCGCGGCTCGACGGTGCCCGTCTTCCTCGTCCCCGGCGATCCGGCCAGCGGCGCCCCCGCCGCGGGTAAGCCGTTTGTCGTTGGGCTGGATGGTTCGCCCGAGGCGGAGCGCAGCCTTGCGCTTGCCAGGGAATTGGCGACGGCCACAGGCGCCAAGCTGGCGCTCGTGCGTGCCTTCTCCATTCCCCCGCCCGTGGGCATCGAGTTCTCGTACTACCCCCCGGACATCATCACCTCGCTACAGGACGGCGCCACCGAGTACATGCGCACTGTGGTACAACCTGGCGAATCGGAACGGGTAGTCCAGGGCGATGCGGCGACCGTAATCCAGGAAGCGGCCAAGGAGTTGGATGCGGGGCTCGTTGTCCTCACCTCGGGCGGCAAGGGCCTCGCCAGGCGGCTGGCCTTTGGGAGCGTGACGGACCGCGTGATGCATTCAATCGACCGGACCATGCTGATCGTCCCGCCGAAGCGCGGCTGAGCGCGCCGTCAGTTTCTGTGCTGCTTGCACGCCTTTGGTTTCACCGTCTACGATTGTTGACAGACTTACTCGACTTTAGGGAGGACGGTCGCAAGCCAGTCTGCGATTCGTCAATACACCATCCATGCGCGTATCTACCCGCAGCGACTACGGGCTGAGAGCACTGATCGAACTCGCCGGTGATTACGGGCGGGGGCCGTTGCAATCATCGGAGATCGCGTTGCGCCGCCATATCCCCGAGCAATACCTCGATCAGTTGCTTACGAGCCTGCGCAAGGCGGGCTTCATCCGCAGCGTGCGTGGGCCTTCGGGCGGTCACGAACTGGTGCGCGACCCGAACACGATCTCCGTGAAGGATGTCATCGAAGCGCTCGAGGGCAGCCTTGCACCGGCAGCCTGGCTCGATGAGCCGGCCGAACTGACCGACCACCCTCACCAGTGTGGCCAGCGCGAAATCTGGGAACGAGTCCGCCAGGCGAACAGCGAGATCCTCGCCTCCTACAGCGTCGCAGACCTGCTTGAGCGCGAACCCCAGGCGACCACAGGCAGGTACGTCATATGACCGTCGCAAGCGGGCAGCCGCAGGTTGTCGATTCTGTCCTCGGGCTGATCGGCGGAACGCCGCTCGTGCGCCTGGAGCGGGTTATCCCGCAAGGTGCGGCCACAGTGCTCGGCAAAATGGAAAATCTGAACCCCGGCGGCAGCGTCAAGGATCGCATCGCACTGCAGATGATCGAAGACGCCGAACGCTCGGGCGCCCTGAAGCCCGGGGCAACGATCGTCGAACCAACCTCCGGCAACACCGGCATCGGCCTCGCGCTCGTCGCGGCCGTCAAAGGCTACCGGCTATTGCTCACCATGCCGGAGGACATGTCGGTCGAACGGCGGCGGCTACTGGAACGGTACGGCGCCGAGCTGCTTCTGACCCCCGCAATCGAAGGGATGACCGGAGCGGTCTTCGCGGCCAACCAACTGCTCAAGGAGAACCCCGATTACTTTATGCCGCAGCAGTTTGAAAACCCTTCGAACCCCGAGGTGCACTACCGCACCACGGGGCCAGAGATTATCGAAGCCGCGGGTGGGCGCGTTGACGCCTTTGTCGCGGGCGTCGGTACCGGGGGCACGATCACCGGAGTCGGCCATCTGCTGCGCGAAACCTACGGGTCGGATGTCCTGATCGTTGCCGTTGAGCCCGCTCGTTCGCCGGTGCTGAGCGGCGGCCGAGCGGGGATGCACGGCATCCAGGGGATCGGCGCCAGCTTCGTCCCCGGCGTTCTGGACCGCACCGTTTACGACGAGATCATCCGCGTGGAGGACAAAGACGCGACCCAGATGAGCCGCCGCCTCGCGCGCGAGGAAGGTATCCTCGCCGGCATCTCGGCGGGCGCCAACGTCTTCGCGGCACGCAAAATCGCCGAACGCTTCGGCGCAGGCAAGACCGTCGTCACCATCATCTGTGACACCGGAGAACGTTATCTCAGTGTCAACATGTAGCTAATCCATTGAGATTCGGCGCTCAGGCAACTGACGCCAGGTTTCGAACAGAACGCCACTCCACCGCGTCCGTCCCCGGCCTCGGTGGATCATCCGGAGGTTTCCAGTGTCCGTCAACGTCTATATCCCCACGCCCTTCCGCCACCTGGTGGGCAACCGTTCGAACGTCAAAGCGAACGGCGAGACCATCAAAGACGTGCTCAGCGACCTCGACGCGCAGTTCCCGGGCTTCGGCGCCCAGATGCTCGATGCCAGCGGCCAGC
>JBDUAL010000237.1:0-4067 GCA_040004685.1 Anaerolineaceae bacterium
ATGGTCTGGACGACTCGAAGTCGAGCGGCATCGAGGTCGAGGTCGGACCACCGAAGCCCGAGCGCTTCGCCGCGCCGCATGCCAGTGGTAGCCAGCAGCACCCACAGTCCGTGCGGCCGGTCACTGTCTTTCGAGGACGCGTCCAGGAACGCCCGTAGCGTGGCGGCGTCCCACGCCTGAATGCCGTCGGACTTCTGGCCACCGTGCGGCGGGTTGGCGGCGTCAGCTGGGTTCCGGGCGAGCCGACTCCAACGCACCCCGTCTTTGAACGCACGGTGGATGATCGTGTGGACGTAGTTGACCGTCCGCCGATCGAGACCGGGCCTCGCTCGTGTCGGAGCTGGAGTGCACGAGCTTCGCCGAAGCAGGGATGCGAGCGTGTCCTTGCTGATGTGCTGCGCCTGGGCGAATTCCGATCGCCACCTTGGATTCGGCTGACGGGAAGATCACCTGGGCGGACTCCCGGGAGTGAAGGACAGCAGTCTCGGTGGGCGCGGCAGGTCGACTGGGTGCTGTTCGTAGTGGTGCGCGCTGATCGGCACTAGGCGGAACGTGGTGGTGGCGACCGTGAGGCGCGGTGAACTCTCCACGCCATGCTCGGCCCGTTGCGTCCCTCGGACCGTACGCCGCGTCGATCGCCGCCTTGCTCTCGGGCAGCGTGCCGTCCAGATCAAACACCACGAGCCGCTTCACTCACGCACTCCCTTCGGACAGGACCAGCGAGCGCCGTAGCGCAGCTGGGTGGATTAGTGCGATGGTGTCGGTCCCAGCACGGGGTTGTGCCAGTGCCCGTTGGGGCCAATGAGCGAATCCGCCTGCTTCGGGCCCCAGCTGCCCGGCGGGTAGGAGTGGGCCCGATCGTGGCTTGTAAGCACGGGGTCGACGACCGCCCAGGCGGCCTCGACGGTGTCCTGGCGGCTGAAGAGGGATCCGTCACCCGCGAGCGCGTCGCCTAGTAGGCGTTCGTAGGGTTGCTCTTCGTTTGGCTGCTCGTTCAGCAGTAGGAGCTCGCGTTGTTCGCCGACGAACTCCTCTCCCGCGATCTTGACGCGGGCTGCGATCGCGATAACCGGGTTCGGCGAGAGCCGGAAGCGCAGATAGTTGGCGCGACCGCCCATTGGAGCAGAGTCGGCGAACAGCGGCTGTGGCGGCGGCTTCAGCTCCACGAGCACCTCCGCGACCGTCTCGGCCAAGCATTTACCGGACCGCAGGTACCACGGAACGCCCGCCCAGCGCCACGAGTCGATGGACAGTCGAAGGGCGGCAAAAGTCTCGACGTCGGAGTCCTTCGCCACTCCAGTTTCGTCGAGGTAGCCGGTGAACTGGCCACGGACCACGTCATGAGCGCTCAGGGGTCGCATCGCTTTGAACACGTTGAACTTCTCGCTCTGCACCGCGTCCATGCCCTGATAGGGCGGCGGCTCCATCGCGAGCAGCGCGACGACCTGGAAGAGGTGGTTCTCGATGACGTCGCGCAGCGCGCCGGCGGTCTCGTAGAAGGCGCCGCGACCCTGAACCCCGAACTTCTCCGCCAGGGTGATCTGCACGCTTGCCACGTAGTTCCGGTTCCAGATCGGTTCGAGGAACGAGTTGGCGAAACGGAAGTAGAGGAGGTTCATGATCTCCTCTTTGCCGAGGAAGTGGTCGATGCGGAAGATCGCCGACTCCGGGAACGCGGACAGCAGGACCCGGTTGAGTTCGCGCGCCGATGCGAGATCGCGCCCGAAGGGTTTCTCCACGATGACGCGTGCGTCCTGGTTCAGCTCCGCCGCCGTGATGCCCTCGATCACCGTTTCGAACAGCGACGGCGGAATCGCGAGGTAGTGCGCCGGGCGGGCCGCGTCGCCGAGAAGCCGTCGGAGCTCGGTGAAGGTGCCCTGATCGCCGTAGTCACCGTCGACATACGCCAACAGCGACAGCAACCGGTCTAGGGCGTCGCTGTCGTCGACGCCCGCGTCGGCTGAAACGACGCTCTCGCGCGCGCGATCCTGGAGCTGCGCAAGACCCCACCCTGATGACGCCACCCCGATCACCGGGACATTCAGCGTGCCCCGTTTCACCATCTGGTACAGGGCGGGAAAGATCATCTTGTGGGCGAGATCGCCGGTCGCGCCGAAGAACACGAACGCATCGGCGGCGGCCACACCCGCTTCGCTGTCGCCGGTCATTCGGCGGGACTCTCAACCAGTGGCGCGGCCTCTGCTCTAGCCAACGCATCCCCGGCGGCGGAAGGGAATGCTGATGGCGTCAGGTCCATGTCGTCGCGACCCGCGACCTCGCCGGGTGCCACGCGAGCTTGCCGGTCTCCCACAGGATCGCCCCGGCGACGACAGTGAGCACAAACAGAACCAACGGCGCGATGTCGAAGTCGAAGCACAACCACCGCACCTTTTCAGCCTTGTAGGTATTCCAGACCTCCACCGGCCGCGGGGAGGGTCATGGCACTTCAGGTGTCCAGTCCGCTGGAATGATCATCACTGGCCTCGAGGATCGGTGCGCCACCTTGTAGGTGACACTCCCCATTAGCCGATCGGTCAGGTCGCCGTGGCCGTGCTTGCCGAGCACGATCATGACGGCGCCGCGTTCGTCGCCGATGCGCAGCAGCGCCCCGTCGACGGAGTCGTCCTCTACCAACACGGCCTCGTGTTTAGTTCCCGCCGTCCTGAGGGGGTCCATCCATTCCCCCTCCAGGCTGCCCTTGAGCTTCCCGCGCCATGTGGTGAAGCCCGTCGGCGGGAGATCTCGCCAGAACTCCATCGACGGCGTGAGAACGTGGACGGCTACAACCTCACCGCCGCCGCCCGCTTGCCCAGCCGCCCATTGCAGCGCATGTCGGGCCGCGGCAAAATCCACAACTATGTTATCTATCAGAAGGCGTGGACCCCATGGTTCGAAAGCCGAGTGCCCTACGCGGTGATCCAGGTCGAGCTCGAAGAGGGGCCGCGTCTCACTACCAACCTGCTGGATGTTCCTGCGGCGCAAACCAAAATCGGCATGCCGGTCGAGGCTGCGTACGAGGACATCACCGATGAAATCACACTGCTGCAGTTTCGCCCGGCGAAACGCTGAGGAATCCTGAAAATGTCACAAGCCATTTCAAATAAGGCCGGCGATCTACTCGATGCGGATGCGCCCGATACTATACGCATTTCGCCAGCCGCTGCCGCCGAGCTCGGCAATAGCGCATTGCGCCGGTTGGGTTATTCGGACGAGGATGCGAAAATCATCACGGATCAACTGATCGATAACGCGCTTTGCGGTTACCGCTTCGCCAGCCTGCCGCGCATTCTGGCGATCGCCAGCGACGCCAATACGCGCAAGGAGCGGCGTCCGATCAAGGTCGTGCATGAGACGCCATTGTCAGCGCTGATCGACGGCGGCAACAACGTCGGTTACGTTTCCGTCTATCACGCAACACAGCTTGCGATAAAAAAAGCGAGCGTAAGCGGATTTGCGTCGGTAGGCGTATATGACAGCTACTACAGCGGCCGCAATGCGTATTTCGTCGAGATGATTGCCAACGCGGGGCTCGTTGGCATACATGCGGCGAGCGCGAAGCCGCGTGTCCTGCCCATCGGCGGTTTGCGGCCTGCATTTGGCACGAACCCGCTCTGCTTCGGTTTTCCGTCATCGAACGGTCCGGTCATCTACGACATGGGAACCGCCTCGATCATGGTCGGCGAGATCATGCTCTTCGCGCATATCGGACAGGAGCTGCCGGAAGGCATCGCTTTCGATGCAGAAGGAAACCCCACGCGCGATCCGAATGCCGCGATGAAAGGCGGCTGGGTGCCGTTCGGCGGACACAAGGGTCACGGCCTGTCGTTCGCCGTGCAGGCGCTCGGGCTGCTCGCCGGGGCTGCATTGTCCCAGGGCAAGGTACAGGATTACGGATTCCTGCTTTTTGTGCTCGATCCGAAGCTCATGCTCCCGGGTGGCGAATTTCCCGACCAGATGGCGGAGCTCGTCGAAAAAGTGAAGGCGACACCGCGGCGTCCAGGCGTCGATGAAATCCGTATTCCGTCGGAGCGCGCATTCCGTGAGCGCGCCCGCCGTCGCGCCGAAGG
>JBDUAL010000238.1:0-4063 GCA_040004685.1 Anaerolineaceae bacterium
GCCCGGGTAGCCGAGGCCACGGCCGGCCCAAATGCACGCGCGCTCGTGATGACCGGCGTCGCCGGACTCGGACTCGCAGCGTTTGTCAGCCTCAGGCCACAACAACCCTGGATCCTCTGGCTGACAGCCGCGCTGGTGGCGCTGGGCGTGGACGGACTCGTACGCGCGCATCCCAAATGGCGGAGCGAGGGACGGTTTACGTCGATCGTCTACTTCGTGCTCCCGACGCTGGCTACCCTGGGCATCGGCTATTTCATAGATGAAGTCGTCAGCGGGTACTGGCGATTGGCCGCCGCCGCCGTCGGTACGCTAGGCATCGGCGTCGTTGCATTCGGCCAGTACCACACCGTGGACTTCGGTTCGCGCCTCTACGGCGCCATGCGCCTTCTCTTGGCCATGGCCACCTACCTCACCGCCTTCGCCCTCTACGCCGTGATGTTCAATCGCGACATCAACTTGCCACTGGCAGGGTTGGCGGTAGCCGCCGTCAGCATGGCGCTCTCCGTCGAAATGCTGCGCGAGAGCCACCTCACCGGTCCCAGTTCTCTACTCGTCGGATTGGCGATCGGTCTCTCATTGGGCGAACTGCGGTTGGTACTCTACTTCTTCCCCCTGGACGCCTTATTCGCCGGGGCGCTGCTAATCATCGCTTTCTACTTGGCCACTGGCCTCGTTCACCACCTGCTCGATCGTGACCTCGGTTGGGCTACAGCGGCCGAGTACACCGGTGTCGCGGCTGTTGGTACGGCCGCCATACTCTTCACGAGAGTGCTCCTATGACGACGCTGGCCATCTGCTCCTGGAACGTCAACGGCCTCCGCGCCACGATCAAGGGGGGCTTTCTGGAGGGCTGGTTGGCTACCACCCGTCCCGACGTCGTAGGCATGCAGGAAGTGAAGGCCACCCCTGCACAGGTGAATGACGCTCCGTGGGACGGGCTCGGCTACCGCTCAACCTGGCACACCGCCGAGCGCGCCGGCTACAGCGGCGCCCTCCTCCTTACACTTCCCCCGCCGAAAACCGTGCGCTGCGGACTCGGTATTCCCCAGTTCGATGCCGAGGGACGTATGATCGAAGCGGAGTACGAAGAGTTTACCCTCCTAACCTCCTACTTCCCGAACGCCGGCCGCGGAGTGGAGCGCATGGCCTATAAGCACGAATACTTCGCCGCCTTTCTCGCACGCTGCGATCACCTTCGGGCCGAGGGCCGGTCCCTGATCTTCATGGGCGATTTCAACGTCGCCCACCGTGAAATCGATCTGGCCCGCCCGGATGAGGCGCTCAAAGGCACCGGGTTTCTCCCCGAAGAGCGCGTCTGGATCGACCGCTTCATCGACCACGGCTATGTAGACACGTTTCGCACGCTCAACCCGGATGCTCGTGACGCCTACTCCTACTGGGACGCCTGGCGCGAACGTCGCGCGCGCAATATTGGCTGGCGCATCGACTACGTATTCGTTTCCGAAGACCTGACGCCACGCGTCAAACGAGGGTTCATCCAGCCCGAGATCATGGGTTCGGACCACTGCCCGGTGGGCATCGAACTCGAGCTCCGGTAGGCGCGTGCCCGCTCCCTGCGCTTTGACCCACGCGGTTCGAAAACGTACCCTCGGATGTGCTCTCCCGCCACGCGGGACGGGCATAGGGTCGGGGTGTAGCGCAGCCTGGTAGCGCACTTGTATGGGGTACAAGAGGTCCCGCGTTCAAATCGCGGCACCCCGACCAAAAACACTTCCGACGACTCGCATAGCCGATTCGGCGCTCAGCGTTCGGCGTACGCGTCCCGTGTCGCTCGAGTCGACCCGCTGGACCGCGAGCCGAAAGCCGCCTGACCGCTGCCCCTGTTGTTTACGATCCGCGTTGCCGCCCGGCGCTCTCCCGCGCAAACCTCACGAACGCCTTGACTCTCGCCAGCGTCTCGTCTGGGACGTCGTATTGAACTCGGCCCGAAGCGGCCAGCCTCCAATCGAGCGCGGTCTCGATAAGGTCCGCCCACTGAGGCAGTTCTTGCTGTGCCCAGCGTCCCGCCTGCGTCTTGGATAGTTGCTTCCGTGAACGACAGGCGTAAATGGCGCGACACACCGTCAACACCGCGTAGGACTGGGAGCCGGTACGGCACGGCAGCTCCTCGATCCACTGTGGCCACTCGTCCAGGTGCCCTCGTACGCACTCGACGAACTCGGCTTCCGAGATCCGGTCGATGAACACGCTCGGTGGTGGGCCGATAAGCGTAATGTCGCTCTCCTGCACGTCGTACCAGATCATCACCCGGCCGGCCCCGGCGTCCTCCCAGGTGAACGGTTCGCCAGGACTGATGGCCGCCATTCTCGCGGGAACGCTACGAAACGTCCGGAGGCCCGCCGCCGAAAGGTACTTTGCCTCGATACGATCGTCCCACGACGGAAAGTCGCACGCGAGGCCGTCGTGCATCGTGTGCAGCCCCTCGAACTCGGCGTCGCTGAGGGAGTCAATCGTCACCGCGAGCAGGTCGACATCGCTCACCCCAGGTTCGAACGCACCCACGGCCGCCGACCCAAACAGGTACAACCCGCCCAGATTGCGCCCCAGCACCCCCTGCATCCGCAACAACAGTTCCGCGGTGATCTGGTTTACGTCGTCGTAGGCGGTTGCGTGCACTCGGCGTGGTCCATTCCTGTGTTCACGGCTTGTGCCCGTCCCGCTAGCTCGCAGGCAAGCTTGTTTGTGGTCGACGAACACGGATCGCCCTGATCGACAACCCTCGCGTCTCGAGTCGCGGCTCAGGCTGTCGCTGAGCTCCGGCGAGAGCCTCCCGGTCGGGGCTGCCGGCCTACTTCCGCGTCGCGATTTGCCAGATGTTTCCCCACGAGTCGGTGACCATCGCCCGCTGGTCTCCGTAGGGCGTGTCTTGCGGCGCTTCCACCGAAACCGCACCCGCTTCCAGCGCGAGCCGATACGTCACATCGACGTCACCCACGTAGACGTAGAGAAACGCGGGCATGGGATCGCGTTCTGCGGCGCCACTTACCATAATGATCGAATCACCCATTCGAATTTCGGAAGGCCGTTCCACCTGACAGTCCCCGACGGCCCCGAAAACGTGTCTGAGGAACTCCACCAGCCCGTCCACGTCTCGAGTCACAATCCGGGGCGTCACAGTGTGCCAACCAGCCGGGAGCAAGTCAGTCGTCATTTCTACAGACTAGACGAACTTCTACAATTTCAGCAAAGAACGCCTTGGAGAGCGATTCCAACTCAGGCTCCGGCAAACCGCTGAGCAACTCGAGCAATCCTGATTCGCCCACCTCTTGTATTCCACGAGGCGGTGAAGGGGAGGTAGCCACGGGAGTGAGATTTCGCCCTAGAAACCTTTGGTCGAGCGCTCGCGAACCGAGTTAGGTTGTCATTGTTGTCGCGGCTAGATACTCCACTATCTTCTGTAATCCGCTCACGACCCGTTCATCACGAGGCCTCATGTCTGGCTCAAATCGCTTACCGAGCAGTTCCTGTATGCCGATGACGTATCGCGCAGCGATGACTATCCGCTGCTCGTCAGTGTATCCTTGTTCCCCCTCAGAGAACCCGCGCGCGAATTCCTTGGAGTATGATTTCGGATTCAGTTCTTCGAGCTCTCCCCAATGGAATCGCTCCGTCTGCGCATCATAGTCTGATGCCAACCAGAACCTGGACGAATCCATTGTCAGGATCTCGTCCTGACTCACAATCATGCCGTCCTTGTTGATGCCATGTTCGAATTTTGTATCGACTAATATGATGCCTTTGTTGCGAAGAAACTGCGCAGCCATGCCGAAGGCGACCAGTCCACTATTTCGTACTGCGGTATACTGCACATGCGTAAGTTGGCCTTGCTGTATCAAGTCGTCGGGAGACAAGGTCAAGTCATGGTCTTCTGACTTCGTCGAAGGAGTGTCCATGACATATGGAAGCGGTCCATTTGCGACCAGGCCTTCAGGCATCATATGTCCTGCAAACATCTTGTCTCCCCGTTTCCATGCCTGATACATCGATGTTGAAGTTGAACTCTTCGCCATGTATGCCCTGAATATGTTTTCGACAGGGATGA
>JBDUAL010000239.1:0-4051 GCA_040004685.1 Anaerolineaceae bacterium
CAACAGTACGCAGGTGTTCGCGGGACAACGCGACGACTCGTTCTTCGTGGACCTCAAACTCTTCGACCTGCTGGCCGTCCCGCCCGCGGACGTAGACAACTCGGATTCCCTCGCGGGCTTCAACGTGCACAGCATCGCGCTCGAGGTGCCCATCACGGCACTGACCAGCAACGGTTCGCGCCCGGGCTCCGCCACCGACCCCGCTGCGGTCATCGGCATCTGGTCCACGGCCAGCCGCCCGTCAGTCACCAGTCGAGGTCCCGGCGGCGAGGTGACCTCATCTCGCTATGTCCAGGTGTCGCGCCTGGGCCAACCCCTGGTCAACGAAGTGGTCATTCCTCGAGGGACCAAGGACACCTTCAATGCGATCGAGCCGACAAGCGACGCCGCCGCACTGGACTTCGTCATCAACCCGGAAGTGCCGAAACTTCTGAGCGCGCTGTTCGGCATTCAATCGCCACCCACGCCGCGCAATGACCTGGTCACGATCTTCCTGACCGGCATCCCCGGCTTGAACCAGCCACCCAACGTGCGCCCCTCCGAAATGTTGCGGTTGAATGTGGCCATCGGTCCGGTCGCCAACCCGAATCGGCTCGGCGTGATCGGCGGCGACATCGCAGGCTTCCCCAATGGCCGGCGCCTGGGCGACGACGTGGTCGACATTGCGTTTCGCGTGATGGCTGGAGCGTCGCCGCTCACGCCGTCGTTCAATACCGGCATCAACGCCCAACTGGGTGACGGCGTCAACGCCAACGACGTTCCATTCCTCGACGTGTTCCCGTACATCGGTCTGCCACGCGCCGGTAATCGGTGACAGCGCCATCTACGACTTTATTGGAGACCAACATGAGACTCATCACGCGACTGTTACTCATCACTGCACTGCTGGCCCTGCCGTCAGTTGCACACGCTCAGCTGCAGGTATCGCCGTTTGCCGGCGTTAACTTCGGCGGCGACACAACAAAGACCAGCGGCACCGCCGGAGTGTCCGCTACCTACTGGGTCTTCAACTGGATGGGCATCGAAGCGGAGGGCGCGTACTCGCCGATGTTCTTCGAGCAGGACGGATTTCTGACCAGCCGAACCGTAACAACGCTGACCGGCAGCTTTGTCTTCAAGGCCCCGATGGGCGGCGATCGTTTTCAGCCCTACCTCGCGGCTGGACTCGGGTCGTTGCGGCCGAATCTCTCGGAGGCAGGCGGACTCGCGGTCGCGAAGGGCAACACGTTGGCCCTGACGGTGGGAGTGGGCGCAACGGGGTTCATCAACGACCACGTCGGATTCCGCGGTGACCTGCGTTACCTGCGTGGCCTTCGCGAATCCGATCTCGACACGAACCCCTTCGGCCTCGACTTCTCGAAGTTCTCCTTCTGGAGGCCGACCGCGGGCCTCGTGGTCAGGTTCTAGCGCGATGCGACCCAAGCCGCAGGCACTTCGGAAGTCGGTAGTAGCGGCGGTGCTACTCCTCATTGTCGCTTCGGCCGCGTGGCGAGCGGCCCGGGCCGACTCCTTAAGAACGGTGCCGGCGGCGGCGGTCACACCTCCCGGGGCGTCAACGACGTCCCGGGAGGGCCTCTCTGACACAGTTGCGGCCATGAGCGCAGTGCTCGCGAAGGCACCCGCCAACAGCGCCGCCGCTGTGCGGCTTGCGGACGCGCTGTTGCGACAGTCGCGCGTCCTCAATCACGCGGGCCTTCCTGTGATGGCTGAAGCCGTGTTGAACCGAGTGCTGCACGCCAATCCGTCCGACTATATGGCGCGCCGGATGCGCGCCACGGTGTACCTGTCGCAACACCGTTTTCGCGACGCTCTCACCGAAGCGAAGCGCTGCCGCGCCCTTCGTGCGGACGACCCGGTCCTTGACGGCCTTATCGGCGACGCATCGCTCGAGCTGGGTGACTACTCTGCAGCCTTCTCCGCCTTTGACCGCATGGTGCTCATCCGCCCCGACGCCACGACCTATGCTCGTGTCTCCTACGCTCACGAGCTGCAGGGCGATCTGGCAGGCGCGATCGACATCATGACGATGGCGGAGTCTGCGACATCGGCGCATGACCCGGAGGCCCAGGCCTGGCACGCAGCCCAGCTCGGCCATCTCCACCTGGCTGCAGGTGATACGGCCTTGGCACGGCGGGAGTACCTGCGTTCCGAAAACCTCTTCCCTGGATATCCCCTGGCCGGTAGCGGCCTTGCGAGAGTCGACATGGCGCAGGCTCGACCGGCTGACGCAATCGCGAGGCTGACGAAGAGTCTCGAGACCGCGCCCTCAGCAGCGGACTTTGCACTAGCCGGTGACGCGTATGCGCAGTTGGGGCAGGCCGACAGTGCGGAACGGTCGTACAAACTCGCCGAAGCGATGTGGACCAGCGACACTCCTGAGCCGGCCCAACTCGCCCGGTTCCTGGCCACTCGCGGCAGGCGGCTCGATGATGCGGTGCGCCTTGCCGAAGAGGCGTTCGCAGTACGACAGGACATTTTCACGGCAGACGCGCTCAGCTGGGCCTACTTCAAACAGGGCCGGCTCGATGACGCGAGCGTGGCCATGACGAAGGCGCTCTCTACCGGAAGTCGCGACCCCGAACTTCTCTCTCACGCCGCCGCGATCAAGGCCGCGCGCACACGACCGGTGAAGGTTCGATGACGCACCCTGCTCGTGTTCGATGTGGATGGGCTATGGCGCTACTGATCCTGGCCTGCGCCACCCGGCTGTCGGCGCACCCCATGTCCACATTCGGCGTGCGACTCAACGTGACCGCGAGCGCCGTCACCGTCATCCTCAACGCGGACGCCGCTCCCTTGATTGTCAAGCTCGATGCGCTCTCGGCAACGCGGCCCTCCAGCGGCGATGACGTCGAACGGATCCGGCTGCGCGCGGATCTCATCCGTTCCCTCACCATCGTCAAGGCTGACGACGCAGCAGTGGCATTGATACCTGGAACCGTGCGCACCAACGCGGATGGACAGGTAGAAATCACGCTCACGGGCGCCCTTCCTTCGAACGCTCACACCATCACTTGGCAGAGCCGGCTCATTTATGGCGCATATCCGCTGAGCGTTTCCCATGGCTCGGACCCAGTCGAGTCGGTGTTCTGGCTGCAAGGCGCCGAAGTGACTCCGGCGATACCCGCCCACGCACCTACGCAATCAGTGGCCACCTTCGCCGGCTACATGGGGCTCGGATTCGTGCACATCCTGCCGCGCGGGCTCGATCACATCCTGTTCGTGCTCGGCCTGTTCCTGCTGACGCCGCGGCTGAGGTCGCTGCTGGCGCAGGTCACCGTCTTCACGCTGGCACATTCCGTTTCGCTGGGGTTGGCCATGTTTGGCCTGGTCTCATTGCCGGCATCGATCGTCGAGCCGCTCATCGCACTCTCGATCGCGTATGTGGGTATCGAGAACCTGTTTCAGCGGACGCTCTCATCGCGTCGCCTCTGGCTGGTTGCGGCGTTTGGATTGCTGCACGGACTGGGATTTGCCGGCGTCTTGTCGGCCATCTCGCTCCCACGCGGGCAATGGCTGCCGGCGCTGTTCGGATTCAATGTGGGCGTCGAACTGGGTCAGCTCGGGGTGCTGACGCTCGCGACCGCGACCATGTTCGCGTGGACGCGCTGGGTCGCCGACACGGACCGCTGGATCCGCCGCCCCGCATCCGCAGCCATCGCGTTGATGGGCGTGTTTTGGGTGATTACGCGATTGTGAGTCGTTTGGCGCCCCTGAAGGGACGCCCTACGAACCGCACCCTGACAATTTGAACGCGCCGATCTTCGTCGAGTACGTCATCTGCCCCGTCTTGAAGTAGTCGCCGACATACCAGATCGTGCAATCGTCGGACGGGTCAACCGCGGTCTGTGTGTAGTCCTGCCAACGCTGAACCGTCGGCCGCTGACTCGTTTGAGCCGCCTGCCCTTCGACAAGCGTGGCCTCGCGCAACGTCAACAGTCCGGCAGGATCCGATGCACGCCGGCCCGCGAACCGCTGCCCGGCAAACCCGCCGACAGTGCCGAACGAATACCCAATCCCGATGTTGCCGGCCTTATCGATCGCGGGGCTC
>JBDUAL010000240.1:0-4029 GCA_040004685.1 Anaerolineaceae bacterium
GACGGGGTTAGATGCCCATGCGCTGGCCGGGTCCGCTGGGAAGGTGGCCCTCGCCACGCGTTACTCGGTCTCGACAGTCGCGACGGTGGAGGCGATGGCACACGCTCCGCGCTTTCCGCGCGACCCCGGGCATCACGCCCTCGAGCTTGGAGGGCTACAGCAGGGCGAGGCGCTCCCGCAGCCCCCTTGCGCGAAGCTCGGCACCGTTCATCGTCGCCTCCATCCCGGCGATGACGTGCGCTGGCGCCTTTGCCCGGAACTGGTCATTGCCAAGCTGTTTCCCGAGACGCTCGGCGTGGGCCGCAGCTTCACCGAGTTCTTTTTCGAGTCGTGAGCGTTCGGTCGCGATATTGACTCCCGGTAGCGCCACAGCCACTTCCGTATCGGCGACTCGCCCGAACCCGTACTCGGCGGGCGGCAGTTTATCGCCTGCGGCGATCATTTTCGCGTCGAGGCGAGATGTGAATGCGGTTGCGGCCAGGGTTTCTTGAAGCGCCGAACGGTAACTGTTCGCGCGTAAATAGACCGTTGGCCTGGCGCCAGCTTCCAACTTTTTCTCGGTGCGGATGTTTCGCACCGTTCGGTTAACCTCGATGACGTGCTCCATCGCCGATTCAGTCTCGGCATCTTTCCAGTTCGCCGCGCTCTTGGGGAACCAGGCGACGATCAGTTGGGGGGCCATTTCGCCATCGATGCGCCCGCGAACCGCCTGCCACAACTCCTCGGTAACGAACGGCATGAACGGGTGCAGCATCCGCAGGCCGTGGTCCAGCACGTGCAAGAGCACTGCGAGCGGGCGTTCATCACTGGCCGTCAGGCGCACCTTAGTCATTTCGATGTACCAGTCGCAGAACTCGTTGCGCAAGAACTCCTCGATGGAACGCGCAGCTTCGCCCAGCTGGTAGGCGCGCATCAGCGAGTCGACGTCGAGTTCAAGTTGCTCAAGGCGCGACATAATCCATCGATCCTCCAACGCAAACGATTCGCGGTCAGCTGGATGGGGGCGCTTCAGTTCGCGCGGCCCGACTTTGCCCAGCACGAATCGTGCGGAGTTCCAGAGTTTGTTCGCGAAGTTCCGGGCGGCCGTCATTCGCTCGTCGCTGAACTTCTGATCCGCGCCCATCGTTGCACCAGTCAGCACCGCGAATCGAAAAGCGTCCGCGCCGTAGGTGGAGGCGACGGTGAGGGGGTCGACAACGTTCCCGCGTGACTTCGTCATCTTGTCGCCGTTGGTGTCCCGAATCAGACCGTGGAAGAGCACCCTCCGGAAGGGTATCGAGCCTTCAATCCCTCGTTCCCGCATGTTGTAGATTCCGAACATAACCATCCGGGCGCACCAGAAAAACATAATGTCGTAGCCCATTTGAATGTCGGTGGTCGGGTACCAGTCGCGTAGCGCGTCCGTCTGCTCCGGCCATCCGAGGTCGGCGTGAGGGGCTAGCCCGGAAGAGAACCAGGTGTCCAGCACGTCTTCGTCCTGATGGAGAGCGCCCTGGCATTCGGGGCACGAGGACGGGGCTTGGACCTGCACGACGGTGTGTTTGTTTTCGCAGTACCAGACCGGGATTTGGTGGCCCCACCAGATCTGACGGCTAATGCACCAGTCGCGGATGTTATCCATCCAGTTGAGGTACACCTTTTCGAACCGTTTGGGGACGATGCCGATCCGTCCCTCGCGCACCGCCGCCGCAGCGTCTCCTGCGAGCGAGTGGCCCGGTTCGTACTCTCTGCGGGTGTCCAGCCACCATTGCTCGCTCGGCAAGGGCTGGATAACCGTGCGGCAGCGGCTACAGTGACCAATGCTGTGGGTGTAATCCTCGATGTGATCGAGGAAGCCCTCATCGTCGAGGTCTGTCAGAATCGCGACGCGTGCGTCTTCGGCCGCCATCCCGGCGTAGGGCCCAGCTTCGTCGTTCATCCGCGCCTGCAGATCCATCGCGATAACGACTGGAAGATCGTGTCGCTGCCCGATCTCCCAGTCGTTCGGATCGTGGCCGGGCGTTACTTTGACGGCGCCGGTTCCGAATTCCGCGCTTACCGCATCGTCGCCAACAACCGGGATCTCGCGTCCCATGATCGGTAGCATCAGCATCCGGCCGATCTTCTCCTCGTAACGGTCGTCAGCTGGATTCACGGCCACGGCGGTATCGGCCACCATCGTTTCCGGACGCGTCGTCGCCACGGTCACGTAGTCGGGCAGGGGCATGCCGCCTTCGCCGATGATCGGGTAGCGAATGAAGTAGAGCTTGGCCGCTTCCTCCACATGGTCTACTTCAAGGTCGCTGAGTGCCGTCTCGCAGCGCGGGCACCAGTTGATCATTCGCAAGCCGCGGTAGATCAGCCCTTTCTTATAAAGGCTCACGAACGTCGAGCGCACCGCCTTCACTATCTGCGGATCCAGGGTGAACACGTTGCGGCTCCAGTCGGCACTCGCCCCCAGCTTTCGGTGTTGATCGGAAATGCGGCTGCGATACTTCCGCACCCACATCCACGTGCGCGCCACAAACTGTTCGCGACCGAGGTCGTGACGGGTCAAACCCTCTTTCGCGAGTTCCTTCTCGATGACGTTCTGCGTAGCGATACCCGCGTGGTCTTCCCCCGGCACCCAGAGCGTCGGGTCACCCCGCATGCGATGCCACCGCACCAGCGCGTCCGTAATCGCGTCTTCGAGCCCATGGCCAAGATGCAGTTCACCGGTGACATTCGGTGGGGGCATGATGATGCAATAGGGGTCACCGCCTGAGATTTCTCGCGGCTGAAAGTGACCGGCCCTCTCCCACATCTCGTAAATGCGGCCCTCCACGCTCGCCGGCTCGTAAGCGGGAGGTAAGTTCGACCCGGCCGGTTGGAAAGTCATAAAAGTGTCCTGAGCGGATGGGATGGTGGCGTGGCGGCCCCGTCGACCAGTGTACCAGCCAGCCTCCTTTTGGCCGCCCACGCTCTCGACAAGTTCCTACGAGACGAAGGCGTTGATCCAGCCATGCCGCGACGACGAGGTCACAGCGCATGTGGCTCAAAACCTGACCAACCGCACTACCTTCTCGGGGCTCTTGGCGGCGGTTCTGAGTCGCGCGTCCAGAAGTCAGGCATCTCGTCGCCGACGCCCCACGTGACGTACTCGGGTTACGTGAGATGCTCGCGGGCGACCGCTGACCTCCGGCGATTTCCGCCGGCGGCAATTTGCCGGGAGATATCCGGTGCGCGGTCATGGTTCGCGACCTGTCAGCCGCCCAGGGTTCTGCTTCAGTCCTGGAAGGTGTCCGGAAGGTCGTTGCCGCATTCCGGCAAGTCGAAAGAAGGCGTTGATGGGCATCGGGTTCGAGTCCCTTTCTTGCGGCCACCAAGTCACGCCGAAGAAGTGGCACTTACGAGACCGGTTCGTAGGCGCCACCGATCTGCCGGGCGAGTCCGCGCTCTTCGAGGATGTCCAGGTGACCTTGGACCGTGGCCACGATCTGCCAAAATCGACGCTTCAGCGCCCGCGGGTACGCGGATTCGCACAGGTCGTAGACGGTGGTGCGGCCGTGTTCGGTGAGAAGTTGCTGGAATCGTTCCGTGCGCTTTTCAATCTGCCCGATGCTTTTGGAGACAACCGCCGAAACGTCCGTGAAAGGTTCACCGTGACCCGGCCAGCAGTAAGCGAACTGCATCGTTGCGAGGTTCGTCATCGAGTCGAGGAATCGAGGGAGGCTGGCAAATCTCCAATCTTCGGAACTCAGGGGAGCGACGCCTCGCTGGATCCCGGGTGTTGGAGTCAGTTCGGGGAGCAACTGATCACCGGAAAAAAGCCAACCTTCTTCGGTATCTACGAGAACGATGTTCCCAGGCGTGTGACCTGGGCAGGCGACGACGGCCAGCGTAGTCCCTTCGATCAGGTCTCCGTGCTTGAGGACGCGGTCGGGGACGAAGTGGTGGTACCGCAACTGACTTGGCCACCGTCCGTCTCGCGATGCTGGCCCATGTTGGCCGATCTCGTTCGCCGCTGCCTGTGCCCAAACCCGTCGTTGTTGGAGGCCGTGCAGTACCTCC
>JBDUAL010000241.1:0-4028 GCA_040004685.1 Anaerolineaceae bacterium
GGATCGCGACTTCACGAGACTCCTGTACGAAGCGGCGCAGGCTGGAGTCAAGGTGGATCTCATCGTCCGGGGCATCTGTCGCATCCGGCCCGGCTTGCCCGGCCTCAGTGAGAACGTGCGGGTGGTTAGCGTGATCGGGCGGTTCTTGGAGCATTCGCGCGTCTACCGGTTCGAAAACGGCGGAGATCCGGAGTACTTCATCGGCAGTGCGGACGTGATGAAGCGGAACCTTGACGGTCGCATCGAGGTGCTCGCGCCGGTTCGCCGCCCAGAGCTGAAGGAACACCTGACGATGCTTCTGGAACTGCTGCTCAACGACGACCGCCAGGCGTGGCGACTCGACGACTCTGCCTGGTCACGGGACGGCACGGCCGATGGTCCAGGGACTCATGCAACCCTTCTTGCGGCCGCGCCTTTCAGTTAGGCCACTCGCCCCATTTCCCGTTGCTTCGGCTCTGCCATACCATGGACGTTTGGAGGATTGAGATGACCGATTGGGTCGCCGAAGAACACCGCTACCTGTTTCAGAACTACGGACGTCAGCCGGTAGTGATCGAACGCGGTGAGGGGACCCGTTGTTGGGACGTGAATGGCAAGGAGTACCTCGACTTTGTCGGCGGAATCGCGGTCAACATCCTCGGGCATGCTCATCCAGTGGTTGCAAGCGCCCTCACTGAGCAAGCAAAGAAACTCATCCACACCTCGAACATCTTCTACACGATCCCGATGATCGAACTCGGCAAGCTGCTCATCGAGAACTCTTGCCTGGACCGGGTGTTTTTCTGTAACTCCGGGACCGAGGCGATCGAGGCGGCGATCAAACTCGCGCGACGGTGGGGCTACGACCGCGGCGATGGAGCGTACGAGATCATCTCGTTTGTCGATGGCTTTCACGGGCGCACCACCGGTGCCCTGGCAGCCACGGGCACCGTGCGCTACCGCGAGCCGTTTGAACCTCTTGCCACAGGATTCAGCCACGTACCCTGGAACGACTTGGAAGCTGTGAAGGCAGCGACCAACGAACGGACGGTCGCCATCCTCATGGAGCCGATCCAGGGCGAGGGAGGCGTGAATATGCCAGCGCCAGGATTCTTGAAGGCCATTCGCGAATGGTGCGACGAGAACCGGTTGCTGTTGATCTTCGACGAGATTCAGACCGGGGTCGGTCGCACGGGGTCACTCTTCGCCTACGAGCAGGAGGATGTGGAACCGGACATTATGTGCCTGGCCAAGGGCCTCGGCGGCGGCATGCCGATCGGGGCGATGCTTGCGCGCGACTCGATTGCGGCACACTTCGTGAAGGGCGACCACGGCACGACTTTTGGTGCGAACCCTCTCGCAACCGCGACGGGCCTGGCCACCGTCCGCTACATCCTCGACAACGATGTGTGCGGGGAGGCTCGGCGAGGCTCGAACCGATTGTTTGCAAGGCTCCGCTCGATGGAAGACCGGCTACCGGTTGTAACTGAGGTGCGCGGACGTGGGATGTTGCTTGCGGTTGGCCTTTCCAAGGACTGTTCCGCTGAAGTTGTTGAGGCGTGCCGGGAACACGGACTGTTGGTGAACAATGTGCGTCCCAACGCAATTCGTCTGATGCCGCCATTGAACACGACCGACGATGAGATAGACCGCGCGTGCGACATCCTGGAAGCAGCGATCGTGACCGCCACCACGGTGTCTGCGAATTAGCTTCGCGCTCTGTGAAGCGCTGGCCAGTGGGCGTAGGATTCAGAGACCACGAAAGGGGACGGACATGGGCGACGAGTTTCGAGACTTTACGCTGGCGGCCGTGCAGGCTGCCCCGGTCTACCTGGACCGCGAAGCATCGACTGAGAAGGCGTGCCGGCTGATCGCCGAAGCTGGGGGGCTCGGCTCCGACCTGGCGGTGTTCGGAGAGACATGGATCTCGGGTTACGCAGCGTTCGCCGAACGTCCCGGAAATCAGAAGATGGGCGACGTTTTGAAGCGGTTTATTCTCAACGGCGTTGAGGTGCCCTCATCGGCCACCGATGCGCTCTGCCGCGCAGCTCGAGCGTCAGGCACCGACGTGGTCATCGGCGTCGCCGAGCGGGATTCGACGACAGGCGGGTCAATCTACGCGACGCTGCTTTTTATCGGTCGGGAAGGGGTGCTGCTGGGCAAACATCGCAAGCTCAAGCCAACGTTCTACGAGCGGGCGGTCTGGGGGGAGGGCGATGGCAGCACGCTGCAGCTGTACGACCGTCCGTACGGGCGGCTCGGCGGATTGAATTGCTGGGAACACCAGATGGTTCTCCCCGGTTACGCGCTTATCGCGCAGGGCCTGCAGGTGCACGCGGGCGCGTGGCCGGGCGGAACCCACACCCGCCAAGAGGTGCTCTCGCGCGCCTTTGCGATGCAATCTGCCGCGTATGTCGTAATGGCCGGCGGACTGCTGCGGGAAGAGGACATCCCTGCCGATCTGCGTGAGTTGGTGAGGCCGATGAACGGCCACTCGGGCATCATCGGGCCGGACGGCGAAATCATTGCCGGGCCGTTGCTGGGCGAGGAAGGTATCCTCACGGCCAAAGCCAACCTCGGGACGGTGATGCTCCAAAAGATGATCGCGGACCACGCCGGCCACTACACGCGGCCGGACGTATTTGAGTTTCGCGTGAACGCGGCGCCGAAGCAGGTCGCCACGTTTGTGGGGCGTGAGGCGCTGCCTGCGGAAGTGAAAGCGTCAGTGGGAGTTGGAATCACCACGGGCGCAATTCGAAACGGGACAGAGCTGGCTGGCGCTCTACAGGATTCGGCCCCCGAATTCGCGACGTCGGCCTGGGGAGTCTGATGCCCCTGGTGCTGGGGCTGGTGACGCTGGCTGGAGCCTTGTTTTTGGTGCTCGGCTGGATGTCACTCGCGGGCCGGTGTCGCAGTGCTTGCCGCTGGACTCGCTTTTTTGCCGTTCACGATCGCCGGATCCTTGGGTCATGGTCTGGTGATCGGATTGGTCGTCGCCCTTGGCACGTTGCTTCTGATGGGCGCCATCGCGTCATGGCTGTACGGGACGCGTTCGGCCCGCAAGCCGCCCGGCTAGCTCCGTTTCCCCGGTTGAACCTCTGGGCGGATACTTGAGGCACCTCCTCTGAAGCATTCGCAAAGGAAGACGACAGTGCCGAAGCTTGTCCTCGCCTACTCCGGTGGGCTCGATACTACGACAGCAATCAAGTGGCTTTCCGTCGAACAGGGATACGACGTGATCGCCCTGAACATTGATGTTGGCGCGAGCCGTGAGCAGCCGGTGGTGGAGTCGCGCGGGATGGCGGCTGGCGCGCTAAAGGTGCGTGTGATCGACGCACGCGAAGACTTCATCCGCTATTTCGCTTTCCCCGCGTTGGCAGCGGGAGCGATGTACCAGGACGCCTACCCCCTGGCGACGGCGTTGGCGCGTCCACTGATGGCCAAGCTCCTGGTTGATGTTGCCCACGAAGAGGGCGCGGACGCTGTCGCTCACGGGTGCACGGGCAAAGGCAACGACCAGGTTCGGTTCGACGTTGGGATCATGACGCTCGACCCGTCGCTGAAGATCGTCGCGCCGACTCGCGAAAATGCGATGGCTCGAGAGATGCAAATAGAGTATCTCCATGAACATGGAATCGACATTCCCTGGGGCAGCAAAGGCCCGTTCAGCATTGACGAAAACATCTGGGGACGGAGCGCGGAGGCGGGCGTGCTCGAAGACCCGTGGCAGGAACCGCCGCCCGAAGCGTACGAGTGGACTCGCAGCGTGCAGGAAGCTCCGCTCCAGCCGGAATACGTGGAGATCTCCTACGAGCACGGAATGCCCGTTTCTTTGAACGATGAGCAGCTTGGTCCCGTCGAGTTGGTTGAGCGTTTGAACGAACTTGGTGGACGCTACGGCGTGGGACGCATCGACCACATTGAGGATCGGCTGGTAGGGATAAAGAGCCGCGAGATCTACGAGGCCCCGGCGGCGGTGATCCTCCACACGGCGCATCGTTCGCTGGAGGGGATGACCCTTTCGAAGCAGCAGATCAAGCTCAAGAAAC
>JBDUAL010000242.1:0-4022 GCA_040004685.1 Anaerolineaceae bacterium
GGGTCCCTGATTCGAGCTTTAGTTCGTGCGACACGACCGCGCGAGTGGCGGTCGCATCCGGGTAAGGCGTGAGAATTTCGCCGGACTCGTGCCAGCGCGTGCCGTCCGGGAATTCGGACGTGGTGAAGAGCGTGCATCGATCGTCGAAGTTCAGCGGCGCCCAGTTCCAGTAGAACTGCGGCGGGGTCGCGAGCGGTGCGCCGCGCGGATCGCGACCGCCGACGTTGCGGATGCCCCACGAGTGGTCTCGCGAACCCCACCATGCGTCGGGCCGAACGTCGAAGCTCTTGCCGTCCAGCGTGATGGTGCCCGTCCATTGGCCGTGTTGCGTCATGCGCGTGTAATCCATCGCCACGACCGGTCCGTTGCGGCGAAGGAAATGCGGCTCCTCCATCGGCAGTGACCGCGCCTCGAACACGAGCTCCGCGCTCACTCCCCACTGGTTTGGAGCGACCACCACACGAATCCGTTTCAGCGGCTCTAAAATTTCGACGGAAATTGCGCCCGCTTCGGCGTTCATGCGGTCCGCCCCAAGCGCACGGGACGCACGCACGAACCGTTGGCGACCGTCGTGAACCACGCTGAAGGCGCAATCGAACACGCCGAGGTTTGGGTACAACCCCATCGCTACCGCAAAGTAAACCTCGCCGTCCCGCCGGTAGCCGTTGAAGAAATAGCGGTCGTAGAAGTTGCGATCGCTGGTGGCAACCGTGTCGAATGTGTACGGCGTTTGGTGGGTGAGGTATTCATCAGCGGGCGTGAGCGGCATTTGGACTCCGAAGGTGGGGTTGAGGCGAGACTACGCAGGTGAGGCAAGGGCGGCAACCGCGGGGCCGTTCCGAGAGCTGTAATCTCGGAGTACCGACACCGTAAACGGAGGGCTTGTAGCGCCGTGTTGTTCATCCGCTTCGAACATAAGCGACCGTAAAGGGGTTCCCCTCAGCCACGGGCTCGTGCGGGCTGGGGCGCAATGGTGTGTCCGATCCTTGGCGTAAATCGCGAGGATCCGCGAAGGCCGCGCGAGCGCTAAGATCCGCTGCATGGCGCGTGGCGACCCGACTCCCTCGCTTAGATTCGAAAAAGAGGCGTGGGCGGCTGGAGCGCGTTGGGTGGCTGGGGTAGACGAAGTCGGCTGCGGTCCTCTGGCCGGCCCGGTGGCGGCGGGCGTTGTGGCGTTGCCAGCGGGAAAGCGGTTTCGCTGGTATTCGCGGGTGCGCGATTCGAAGGTCCTTTCAGAAAAGGCGCGAATTGAACTGGCACCGCTGATCAGGGCGTCCGTGCCCTTCGCGATTGGCTGGGCGTCTCACGAGGAGATCGACCGTATCGGCATCCTGCCCGCGCGCCGCCTCTGTATGCTGCGGGCGTTCGAGCAGCTTTCTATCAGGCCCGACGCGATCATCTCCGACGCGCTCGATCTGCCGCTTCCAAACCTGCTGGCGGTGATCGATGGGGATGCGCTCAGTGTTAGCGTGGGCGCCGCGAGCATTGTCGCGAAAGTGGCGCGCGACGCACTCATGACCGAGATGTGCGCGCGTTACCCGGGCTACAACTTCTGCCAGAACAAGGGCTACCCGACGCCGCAACACAAGCAGCTCTTGCAGCTGCGTGGACCGTGCCCGATTCATCGCCAAAGTTACGCGCCGGTGGCCCAGTATGCGTTCCGATGGTGACCTCTCGTAGGGCGCTCGGAGACTTTGGTGAACGCGTCGCGGCCCATCGCCTCGAGTCCGAAGGTATGCCCGTAGTCGCCCGCAACGTCCGAACCGGCGGTGGCGAAATAGACCTCATCGCGGAGGACGGCGCGGATGTGGTGTTCGTCGAGGTGAGGACACGACAGGGTGTGATGGGCGCGGCGGCGGAGTCACTGACTCCGCCAAAACTGCGACGGATGTGGCAGTGCGCGATGGACTACTGCGAAGCGAACGGGATTTTACCTGAGCATGCACGAATCGACCTCGTCAGTATCGACTTGGGTCCGAACGGCGAGGCGGCGCAGATCGAACACTTTCGCGGCCTCGAGATACCAGACTGACGCTCTCGCTCACGTTGGGGGAGCGAACCGCATCGACAACGAACGCGTGGCAATCAACAATTCGACTATGCCCATCTACGAGTTCCGCTGCGCTGACTGCGGAAAAGTCACGAACCATTTCACGCGCAAGGTGGATACCGGCCTCACGGTCGCCTGCGAACACTGCAAGAGCGCCAAGACGTCGCGCATGATGTCGAAGTTCGGTCGGACCTACAGCCGTTCCGACATCATCGAACGCTATGGCGACCCGGCGGACGGTGGGGGTGGCCCAGACGCCTATCGCGACCCGCGCCAGATCGGCTCGTGGGTGGAAAAGCGGTTCGATGAGTACGGGATGGATCTGCCCGACGGTGCGCGTGAGATGATCGACGCCGCCCGCGACGGGGTGCTGCCAGACGCCGTCAAGGACCTTTAGCGGATCTACCGGCTTTCGGTCTCGGCCGCCGACCCCAAACCCGATCGAATAGCAGCAGGACGTGCGAACGCCGCTAAACCTTTGGCGCGGCCCGCGCAATCACGGCTTGGGTGAACTGCATCGTGTTGAGCTTTCCGCCAAGGTCGCCGGTCTTTGCGTCGTTGGCGATGCAATCGTGGACGGCGTCAACCAGGCGGCGGCCCATGTCGTGGTGACCGCAATACTCAAGCAGATAACCGAACGCCTCGATCGCGCCCGAAGGGTTCGCGATTCCCTTTCCAGCGATGTCCGGCGCGGTGCCGCCCGCGGGATCGAAGATACCGATCGATGGCTGATGGCTGGGCGTGAACGCGTACGATGCGCTGGCGCCGAGTCCGATGGACCCGATCAGGCCGTACACAGCGTCGCTCAGAAAGTCGCCGTACTCGTTTGGCGTGACGATGACGTCGTAGCGATGCGGATGCATGATCAGTTTCGCGAGCAATGAATCGAAGAGTTCCCGGTGGTGTTCAGTGTTCCGGTACTCTGCCGCCACCTCGTCGACAACCTCCTCAAAGAGACCATCTGCAGCCCGTTGGATGGTGTACTTGCTCGTCGAAACCACGCTGTGGCGTTGGCGCTCGGCAAGTCGGAATGCGAAGTGCGCGGCATGCTCAACAGGTGTCCGTTCCATCACGCGGATGCTCACGGCAGAGTGGTAGCCAAGGCGTTTGCCGGCGTCTTCATACGTGCCGCCCGTGGCCACGCGCACCACGTGGAGGTCAATCTTACCCGTGTAGTTCGTGCTCACGCCTGGGTAGCTGCGGCAGGGACGGTGGATCACTGCCAGGTCGAGCTTGTCTCGTAGCACCTGGTTTGGGCTCTCCGTCTTTGTCACCGTGGGGTACTTCATGGCCGCTCCAAGCGCGCGTGTAAGCTCGATGCCTTCGTCCAGAGCGACGGATGATGACTCGCGACGATCGACGCTCCAATCCACGGGCCGGAATGTGACGAGGCTGCCAAGAGCATCGTTCAGGGCGTGGATGGCGTCTCGCAGTTCAGCGGCAATCCCATCGCCGTTCAGCTCGGCCACCTCGCGCATGTGTCCCTCCTCGTGTCGCTCCCCGTGGTCGCTGCCAACCAAGGTACGACACCCGAGGTTCAAGCGGTGAGCGCCGTGTGTCGTCTGGTCGTCCTCCGAGCCAGTTGAGACCCGGCCGACAGGATCGTCGTGTGGTTGCATTCGGCCTGCCGATGCCGCAGCAACGGAAGCACTTCGGCATTCCCGTGTTTGGGAGTTCCCTGCCCCCCTTACAAGCGGCCCGCAGATGCCGCCACGCACTCCGCGCCACCTGTTGCTCCGCAAGCAGCCCTGCGATCGTGAATCCAAGGTTCCCCTTTTTCGCAGAGCGATCCGCAGTGGGTCACCTTGAATGAACCGCTCGGCGAACGTCGCAAATCGTAGGGTAGGGAACGGTGCTGGCGGATCCGCAGGTTCGAGTCTATGACCCTCTCAGGGGTGCCTTCATCAGGAGACCCCGAGACAGACAGACCCGAGCCGGGCAACCTACACTTTCGCCAGGATCGAACGCATCT
>JBDUAL010000243.1:0-3999 GCA_040004685.1 Anaerolineaceae bacterium
GATACGAACGGTGCGGGACGCTCGCAATCCACACCCTGACGGCACATCATTGCAGTTGCAATTAATTGCGATTAAAATTGTCAGCGGCACTCGGACGGGCGGCCGCGAGAACCATCCTGGAGTTTCCTTGAACCTGCTGCGACGACTCTATCCCTTTGCCTTCCTGCTAGTCCTCGCGCTTCCGATGGCCGCCTCGTGCGGTGACGATGACGATGCCTCCGGCGGGAACGCCGCTCCCGGAGACGGTCTCAGCGGCACTGCCAACGACTTCTCAGCCAAGGATGGCAAGCTCAGGGTGGCAACCACCGTCGCGCCGTTGACGAGCATCGTCCTGAACATTGGCGGGGACCGCGTTCATATCCACGGGCTCATCCCGCCGGGCGTTGACTCGCACACCTTTGAGCCGAAGCCCTCAGATGCCAAAATCGTCGCCAGGGCCGACCTGCTGATCATGAACGGCGCCCACCTCGAAGGAACGACCGAAAAGATCGCGCAGCAGAACCTCAAAGACAAGTCAAAGATCTACAAGCTCGCCGACAACACGATCTCCGGAGAAGACGAAAAGACCGGATTCCTCTACGACTTCAGCTTCCCGAAGGCCGACGGCAGCCCTAACCCTCACCTCTGGATGAACCCGCAATACGCCTTGAAGTACGCCGACCTGACTCGTCAGTGGCTCAGCGAAAACGATGCGCCAAACGCACCTTACTACCAGGGCAACTACGACAAGTACGCCACCGTCCTGAAGCAGATGGATGAGGCGATTCGCAAAGACGAGGCCACGGTGCCAGCGGGAAATCGCAAATTGCTCACCTACCACGACAGCTGGGCCTACTGGGCGCGGCTTTACGGGTGGACGGTCATCGGAGCCATCCAGCCTTCCGACTTCAAGGAGCCAAGCGCACGCGAACTGGCTGACCTCATCACTCAGATCAAGTCTGAGAAAGTCCCGGCGATCTTCGGCAGCGAAGTCTTCCCCAGCAAGACTCTCCAGGTGATCGCCAAAGAAACGGGCGCGAAGTTCGAAGACCAGCTCCGGGACGACGAGCCGCCCGGGAAAATCGGTGACCGCAACTACACCTACGTTGGCATGGTCATGGAGGACATGCGGATCATACTCTCCGTCCTCGGTGGAAACGCTGACGCGACTTCCAGAGTCGAGCCGCGTAACGTATTCCTCTCCAAGTGAAGTCTATACTCAAGGCGGTCATCTGATGGCGGAAAGCCATACCGGAGGGTATATCGTTCGCATGGCCGGGCTAAGCGCCGGCTACGACGGCAGGCCCGTGGTGTCTGACGTCGATATGGCCATCCGGCGCGGCGAGTTTGTTGGCATCGTCGGGCCTAGCGGCTCCGGCAAGACTACCCTTATGAAGGTCATCCTCGGCAGCGTTGCCGTGTACGACGGCACGGCCGAGGTGGAAGGCCGTCCCGTTAGCCTGCACCATCGTCCTTCGGTCGGATACGTCCCGCAACTGGAGACGATCGACTGGAACTTCCCCGTCAGTGTTGAAGAAGTGGTGTTGATGGGCCGCTCGATGCAGTCCGGGTTTTGGCCGTGGCCGCGGCGTGAGGACAAGACCGAGATGATGCGCCTCCTCGATCGCCTGGGCATCGCTCAGTTCCGGCGACAGCACATTCGCAACCTCTCCGGCGGGCAACAACAACGGGTCTTCCTCGCCCGTGCGCTGATCCGAAACCCCCGCCTTCTGATCCTCGATGAACCAACAAGCGGAGTCGACATCAAGACCCGGGACGATATCCTCCACCTGCTTGTAGAGCTCCACCGTGAGGGAGTCACTGTCATCCTCTCGACCCACGAACTGAACGCGGTCGCCGCGCACCTGCCGCGCGTGATCTGCATCAACCGGGGCATCGTCGCCGACGGCCGTCCCTCCGACATCTTCACGACCGAAGTACTTCGCCAAACCTACGGAGGGGACATGGTAGTCGTGAAACAGGACGGGATGACGCTGGTGGCGGACAGCCCTCACTTCTTTGATGACGCTCACGCTCACGAAGAGCCACCGAAGGTGCTCGCGTGATCCTGCTGGTTAATCTTCAGGAGCCGTTTCAGTTCGAGTTCTTCCGCCACGCCTTGCTGGCGGCGACGATGGTGGGCGCTCTGACGGGGTTGGTCGGCGTCTTCGTTGTCCTCCGGCGGATGAGCTATATCGGCCATGGAATGTCTCATTCCATCTTCGGCGGGGCGGTCGTCGGCTACGTTGCGGGGATCAATTTCTACGTGGCCGCTGGCATCTGGGGATTCCTCTCGGCGCTGCTCATAAACCAGACCACGCGCAAGCGCCAGATCGGCGCGGATGCGGCCATCGGCATCATCACCACGGCGAGTTTCGCCCTTGGTGTGGCGCTCATCAGCCGTGCCTCCAGCGTCACGCGTAATTTCGATGCAGCGTTATTCGGCAACCTGCTGGGAGTCAGTACAGGGGACCTCTGGGTGATCGCCGGGGTGCTTGCCTTCACGCTCTTCGTCGTCTTTTTCCTCTACAAGCAGATCCTCTTCCTCACGTTTGATTCCGAGGTAGCACCGATCTATGGAGTTCCCGCGGGTTGGGTTGATGCGGTCTTTTCGTTGGTACTGGCGGCGACGATCATCGCCTCGATCCGAATCATGGGCGTGACCCTGATCGCCGCTTCTCTGGTGATTCCGCCCGTCATTGCCCGCCTCCTCACGGACCGTTTTGCGGTGATGCTGGTGCTCTCCAGCCTGCTTGGCGCAGCGGTCGCCTTCACGGGGATGTTCATCAGCTACTACTTCGACGTCGCATCCGGCGCGAGCATTGTCTTGTTGGCGGCGGCGATCTTCGCTCTCGTTATTGGCTACGTCACGATTCGCAACTGGATTCGCTTTGGGCGTCCGGTGGGCGGCACCGGAAAGCTCACCTCCGCCGAGTCGCAAGCGCTCTTCGACTGATCAGGAGGAGGCGTTGCCTGACCGCGACCTTGCCACCTGGACAAATCTGTCTCAGATCATGATTTCGTGCATCACTTCTGTGGCGCCCCTCGTATACTGAGTGAAGTGGTTAGTGATGTTTCTCACGAATTTTCCGCTGCGATAGCTGGCCGCGATCAGGATGTTGACCTGTTCGGCGCAGCAGTAGCGATCGCTGGTCTCGGCGGGCACATGCCAGACAGCCACCGTATCGCCTCCCAATTGGATCTCATCGCTGAGGCGGTCCGCGAAGAAGTGGGTGAGACACTCGATTGCAGCCGCCAGGTGAATGCAATCAACCACCAACTCTTCGTTGAAGGCGGATTTCACGGCAACACGGACGACTACTCCGCCCCAGAAAACAGCTACCTGGATCGGGTTATGGATCGGCGCACCGGCATCCCGATCACGCTCTCACTGGTCTACATGGAGGTCGCCCAGCGAGTTGGCTTGCGTTGCGATGGCATCGGATTCCCAGGGCACTTCCTCGTCCGTTGTGGAGAACCTGAGGAAGCGATCTACATCGACGCTTTCGACCAGGGGACACGGCTGGACAGCGAAGAGTTGCTTGCCCGCCTGCGCAGTTTGCCGCTCGGCAGCGCCACTCCCGAATCGTTCCTCGCCGCCGTTACGCGCCGGCAGATGCTCCAGCGAATGCTCAACAATCTCCACGTGGCGTTCCGCAACGCGCGCGATATGGAGCGCTGGCACGCTACAGTAGATCTGCTACTCCGGATTGAGCCATGGAACGCCGCGCTCACTGGCGAACGCGGCATGCTCAACTACCGGCTGGGGAATGCCGCAGCCGCCCTCGATGACCTGGGGCGCTACGTTGAGGCGACCGGCCGGCCGCAGGTCAGCGCGGGTGCGCTTCGATTACTAGACGAACTTCGCCTCCACCAGGGAGGCCGCGAGGAAACAGGATGACCACAGACGCCATCATTCGAACGGGGACTTCCACTTCTCCGCTCAAAGGCCGCCAGATCAACGACTTCCGCCCGGGGGGCGGCGCCGCAAGTACTACCGCATCACCGACCAGGGCCGGG
>JBDUAL010000244.1:0-3992 GCA_040004685.1 Anaerolineaceae bacterium
TCGTCGAGGGCTCCAAGGCGTTCTCAAAGAAGCTGATGCTGGCGGCGGGCGTGCGCTCGGCAGACGGCATCGTGAGCACAGCCGTTGGGCTTAGGTTCGTGTCGCAAGGCGCCGCCGGTACGGTACGGGTGTTGCTTCGCAACGAAGGCGTGACGGTTATGAGGGCGGCCACGGAATTCACGCTCAACGCCACCCTGACAAGCCGGCTCTTCCAGGGAGCCGAACTCCGGATACAGGTGGCGACCGTCGCTGGCACGCTGGAATTTGCCCTCCCGGCCGGCATCCCGCTCCCGGAAGACGGAGACCCGATCTCATTGGCCGTCCCCAACCTCCAGGTGTTGGAAGAAGACGACGCCTGACACGTGTACCCGTCGCCTGTACGCTAGCCGCCATGCCAGTTGACCTCTCACGTTCAGACCGAACCCTCACCATTACCCTCAATCGCCCCCAGGCGATGAACAGCATCGACCCGGAGATGTTCTCCCAGCTTGCCGCTGCGTGGGACGAATTCGAACACGACGATGCCCTGTGGGTGGCGGTGGTCACCGGCGCCGGAGAGAAAGCTTTCTGTGCGGGACGCGACCTGGTGAAGAGTGCCGCCGACGCCAAGAACGACTGGAGCTCCGGAGTAGGCGCTACCCGTGGACGACTCACACCGGATCGCATCTGGAAGCCCGTGATTGCCGCCATCAACGGGCATTGCCTGGCTGCTGGTCTGGCCCTGGCGCTCGGCTGCGACCTTCGAGTGGCCAGCCCGAACGCCACGTTCGGGACGATGGCGGCGAAACGCGGCATCGTCGCTGGTGGCGGCCAGACGCAGCGCCTGGCGCGCTACATCCCGTTTGGAATAGCGATGGAGATGATCCTTTTCGCCGAGCGAATCGCCGCAGAGGAGGCGCTCCGCGTTGGGCTGATCAACCGCCTCGTCCCAGAAGGCGAGGTGCTCGACTTTTCGCAGGCCTGGGCTGCGAAACTTTGCGAAAACGGCCCCCTGGCTATCCGCGCAATGAAACAGGCTGCTTACGAGGGCGGCTTCGGAATGAACATGCGCGACGGCCTGCGCCTAGAGGCCCAGCTCTACGAAGAGATCATGAAGACCGAGGATGCCAAAGAGGGGCCCCGGGCGTTCGCCGAAAAACGGCCGGCGAAGTTTGTCGGGCGTTAAGTCTCGGAATCAGGACCGGCCACTCTGGTACGCTGAGCCCATGAGCGCTCTGGCATTTTGGAAGGCAGTTGTGCAGGACGATTCGAACTTCCTCGAACGAGTGACGTCACTGCTGCGCGACGGCGGCCTCGAGTACTGCGTCAGTGGCGGCGTGGCAGCCAACGCGTATACGACTCAGGTTCGAAGCTGCAGGTGCAGATCCAACCAGATCCGGACCTCACCGAAATGATCGCCAGGGCAGAAACGTACCAGGTCTTGGGTCTCGAGCTACCCGTCAAAAACATCCTGGACATCGGCCGCCTGGTTGCGCGTTTCGTTGACTTGCGGCAAGAGGTACCACCTGAATTAGCCCAGAGACTTGATGCAGTAACCAACCCCGAGGAGACGGAGTGAACGGACCCCTCGACGGCATTCGCGTCCTCGACTTTACGTGGGCACTCGCCGGCCCCTTCGCCACCATGCAGCTGGCTGACATGGGCGCCGAGGTCGTGAAGGTCGAGTATCCCGAGAACGACGAGAAGCAACGCGGCTTCGGGCCTTACTTTGAAGGCATCTCAACTTTCTTCTTCAGCCCCAATCGCGGCAAGCGCGGCATCTGCATTGACCTCAAGACGGCCGAAGGCAAGGCGCTAGTCAAACAGCTTTCGCGGCAGGCGGACATCGTCACTGAAAATTTCCGGCCGGGGACGATGGACCGCCTCGGGATCGGTTATGCGGCCCTACGCGACGAGAATCCCCGGCTGATCTACGCTGCGGTCAGCGGGTTCGGCCAGACTGGCCCCTATAGCGGCATGGCGGGCGTGGACGCTGTGGCGCAGGCGATGGGCGGGACGATGGGCCTGAACGGCGAGCTCGGCGGCCCGCCGACGCGGGTCGGCGTGAGCATCGGCGATATGGTCGGGGGGCTCTACCTGACGATCGGCGTGCTCGGCGCACTCCGCGCGCGCGAGGTCACGGGCGAGGGCCAGTTTGTTGACGTGGCGTTGATGGAGGCGCAGTTGGCGCTCTGCGAAAACGCAATCGTCCGCCGCTCGGCCTTTGGTGAGAACCCTACGCGGCAGGGAAGCCGACACGCATTGCTGGCTCCGTTCGGGCCGTTACCGACGGCGGATGGCTACGTCGTCATAGCAAACGTGAAGGAGTGGGAGTTGCTCTGCGCGTTGATTGACCGCGACGACATGGCATTCGACCCTCGCTTCACTTCCAATCGCGCCCGCCTCGAGAATGTCGACGCTCTCGAAGCGGCGCTGATCGAAACCCTCGTCACCAGAACGACGGCGGAGTGGTTCGAGATCATCGAACCCGCTAACGTGTGCGCGATCGGCAAGGTCAACAGCATCGCGGATCTGTTCGACGATCCTCATTTGGCCGCTCGCAACATGCTGGTCGAACTCCCGCTGCCGTACGGCAAGCCCGGCACGCTGACTCTCCCAAACTCGCCGCTCCACCTCTCGGGCACGCCTACCGTGGTTGGGAGGCCGATGCCCGAACACGGCGGAGACACCACCGATGTGCTCTTCGAGTGGCTGGGGATGGAACAACGCGAAGTCAAAGCGCTGCGCAGCGCTGGGGTCGTGAAATAGCAGGAAGCTTGAACGTGGTCGCTTTCTAGCGCCGGAGAAGGAGTATTCTGTCTTCGCCACCTTCGAGCCCACCGGCCCTGATTGGGAGTCGCGAAGGATCGGCCGACCAACGAGAGGGCTTCAATGACCCCGTTACGGGTCGGGAGGCTCACTTCATGGCAAGTCCCTGGAACCCCACTCAGTACGAACGTTTCCGCAACGAACGAAGCCAGCCATTTTTTGACTTGCTCAGCATGGTGACGCCGACGCCCGGAGGCACGGCAATCGATCTCGGCTGCGGCACCGGTGAACTGACGAAGATGTTGCACGAGAAGCTCCAAACTCGTGAGACAGTTGGCATCGACAACTCGGAGACGATGCTCGCCGAGAGCGCCGAACATGCCTCCGGTGGCCTGCGTTTCGAACTCGGCAGTGTCTACGATTTTGCTCCGAGCACATCAGTAGATGTGCTCTTTTCGAATGCCGCGCTCCAGTGGGTCAACGGTCACGCAACACTGTTCCCGCAGCTCTTGGAGGTCGTCGCACCGGGTGGGCAAGTCGCGATCCAGATGCCGGCGAACAACGACCATGCCTCGCACCGGATGGCGTTCGCGGTGGGCGCTGAAGAGCCGTACTCCAGCGCGATGGACGGTTACCAGCGGGACTGGCCCGTGCTCCCACCGGAGTGGTACGCCGAACTCCTGGATAGAAACGGCTTTTTGGAGCAGTCAGTCCGCCTACAGGTCTACGGTCACCACCTCGAATCGCGAGATGGCGTTGTTGAGTGGGTTAAAGGGACACTGCTCACAGACTTCGAAAAACGCCTGACGCCTGAACTCTATCAGAGCTTCCTTGCCCGCTATCGTGATCGCCTGGCGATCGAACTTGATGATTCTCGCCCGTTTTTCTACGCCTTCAAGCGCATCCTCATATGGGGCCGCAAACGGTAAGTCGGCGGCTCGCAGCCGGGAAGGCGAGCGACAGCCGCCGTTTGGACGCGATGGTGCGGCGGGCGGGGGCCGGTTCAGCCCCCGCCCACCGCACCAACCGGCTCCGGCACGTGATCGATAGCGGTCACGGTAGCCGGGACCGAATGCGCACGGCTACCTTTTTCGGCAACCCGATAGATCAGTCCCGTGCCACTCGCGAGCTTCAGTTGTGCATGCAGAGCGGGAAGGCTAGCGAAGAAGAACGTGATCACGGCCATTAGCGGCCAGATCGCGAACTGGGCGATGAAAGCCGGACGCGAAACGTGCGCGGGCCGT
>JBDUAL010000007.1:0-13451 GCA_040004685.1 Anaerolineaceae bacterium
GCGGTGAGTTCACTGATCTTCGGTGCCAATGGCGTCGGACACTACTCAAGCGGCGGGAGCTGGTCGTCCGGTTCGATGTCATCCGCGGTGCGGGAACGCGACATTGCGTAGCCAACGCCGCCGCCGATTGCACCAACTCCAAGGAGCACCAGCAGGACAACTCCCCAGATCGGGAAACCGCCGCCATCGTCAGCCGCGCTGGAGCGTTGAGCAGCGGGGGTGGAACTGGTGACGCCGCCCTTCAGGGTTGGCACGGGTGAACCGGCGCCCGGGGAACCCGCGGGAATGGTGCCAACAGCAGCCTCAGCGGCAGGCGTCTGCGTAGGGCTGCCCGCTGCTGGAGAGTTGCGCGGCGGGGTGGTTGGGGTCGCGGGCGCGGGGGTGAACGTTGGAATCACCGCCGGGGTGGCGTTACCGAAAGTGACGTCCAGTTGAACAGGGCCCGCCTTCCAGCGCGTGGTCTGAGCGGCGAACCGGTCGCCAAGCTTGATTCGGACCTCTGCGCCGTCTTTTCCACACCCGGGGGTCTGGGACTCAGCGAACACATCGACGAAGTAGACCGTCACTCGCGAAGCGCCTTCGCCGGTCAACTCGGTCTTACCCTTGGTCCCGCAGAGGGTGGTGCCGATGTAGGCCTCAACCGGCAGACCAGCGGCGATAGGACCGGCGGCATCTGTTACGGAGCCGAAGACCGTCGATGGCGGCTGGAATTGCGCCGATGCGAGGGTGGCGCCAAGAATCGGGATCGTGAGGGCTGTGAGGACGACGAAACGCGTCGTGAGACGGTAGAAAAAGCTCATGCAGACTTCCAATGTGGACTAACGGCCGTCTTCGAGGTTAGCCAGCCGCAGCCTAAGGGACACTACTTGAGCAGCGTTAGAGTAAACGGCTGATTAACCTGCACCCAGTAGATTTTGCCTTTTTCGAACTTAGAGATGGTGTTCACCGAGGCGGGCGCGCTGGGGATGTAGCGCCCCCACTGGGCTTTTACTTCGTCCCAGAGGTAGATGCCGTTGACCGACGTTTCCTTGCCAGCGAGGGCGTCTTTGATCACGGTATCCGCGCTGCCAGCGGTAAGCAGATTCCAGCCGCTGACGAGTTCGACTGCGGTCTCGGTGCCAAAGGGAATGGTGATATCTAGGACGATTTCGCCTTCCAGGTCCAGCGGGAAGCTCGCGGGGATGGTGTTGTGAATCGCCGGTCGGCCATCGCAATAGACGCGGTCGATCTCGAAGCCGTCCCAGACGAGGCTGGCGTAATCGCCGCCACCCGTGAATACCTCGTCGCCGCTAAACAACCAACCGAGTTTGGGAGCGGCCGGCCCGGCCGTGAACGTCAGGCTCTGGCCGGGATCCAAATGCCCGTCAAGCCCGAAGTATTCGAGCGGACCGAACGCCTGGGGCGGGCTGAGGAATGAGAATCCGGCGAGCGACACCGGCTTCGTCCCCTGGTTCGTGACCGTGATCTGCTCCAACCCGGTGCAGGTGAGACCGGTGATGCGAACGTTGCCGGGAACGGGGGATGGCGGCGCCGGGAAGGTGACGATCACGTTCGTCGGCTGGAGCAGGCTGTTGGTGACGCGAATCCAGGCCTGGCACTCGTCATCGCTGACTGACGTCTTTGCGATGTCTGTGTTCATCGGCTGGTTCAAGTCGTTACGAATATCGAACGTGGTCACGTCAGCAAAGCGGCGATTTCCGCTGATTGTGTAGGGGCGGTCGGCGGCATCGATGATCGTGCCGCCGCCGGCGTCGATTTCGAATCGAACTTTGACGCCCAACACGTTGTTGAAATCGAACGCGTCGCAGAAGCCGTCGCGGTCGCGCAGGTGGGCGACGATGTACTTGATCTGCGGGTTCTCAGTATTGACCACGGTGACGGACTTGTAGCCGAACCAGGTCCATTCGGTGGTGACGGTGTTGGAGATGATGGGCGGAAACTTCTTTTGCGCGAAGGGGTAATCGGTAACGGTGTAGTAGGCGGTATGTCCGACGACATCATCGGGCTTACAAAGGGGGTTGCCGTTGATGGGGCTCCTGGCGCAGGCCTCGTAGGTGAGATTCAAGTCGCCGAACGTATCGACGGAGGCGTTGCCGCTGGTATCCGAGAGCTCGCTCATGATGCGCGGGCGAGCCTCCGTGCCCAAGACGCTCGGTTGGTTGGTGATCGGATTGATGTTGAAGAGAATGTCGGTGGCGTCATCCGGGAGGAACCAGCCGAGGGCGCCCGTCTTCACGGAGGGTGCATAGCTGTTGCGGACGCCTTCGTTCTCCATCAGGAATGTGACGCGAGCGGGTGGCATGGGCGCGGAACCGGGCCAGTTGGGGCGAAATTCCGCGGAGCCGCGGAGTTTTTCGTAGTCAGTGGGCATAACCCAGCGGTCGGCAGGAGTTGTGCGACCGTCCGGCTTCTTTTCCGCCAGGCGGCCGGAGGGGTTGGTGCCGACAAAATAGCCGCGCACGCTCGCCGAGACGTCACCAGGAGTCGAGACGACGGTGGTGGGCGTGGCCGTAATCGTCACATCTTCGAGCAGCATGAAGTAGACGGGGAAGGCGATCTTGGAATACGAGCCTGCATTTTGCAGGGCTCCGCTCGGAAGACCCTGGATGAACGCTTCGACATCCACTTCGCCGGGGTCTTCGCTTTCATAGACGACGGACGCCGAGCAGCGGGCGCTGGGCAAGTCGAAGTCAACCAGAGCATCGGACGCGCCGCTCAACGTCACGCCCGGGCCGGGAAGGAACGCACCGGGCTGGCCGCTGGCGCGCACAAACTTCACGAAGGACCCGGTGCAGGTGCCTGCAGGTGCTGAGACCGCGTAGGTAATCGTAACCTGTTGCCCGGCCCAGGCGAAGCGCGGCGTCTTGTTCGGGATGCTGAACGTGAACGTGACCGTCAGAGTCTCAGGCGCCGTGGCCGGCGTGGTGAAACCCGAATCGTCGGGGTAAAAAACGTCAACTTGCACGGTGATCGTGGACGACGCGCCACACGACGCGTCGTTCGTGACCGAGAGGTTGAGATCATCGATGTTCTTGTTCGGGTCGGAGTCAAGCACAAAGCGGCCCCACGCGCTGTGGCCCGTAATAGATTTGACGTTCGGGGCGCCGAAGCCACCGCACTGGCTGGAGATGGTCGCGCGAATAAGAGCCCCGCTGAGCAAGCGGTCTCCAGGGTTGGCGCTCGTGGAGACCGCTTTTGTGTGCGGTTCGGCGGCTGGAGCGACGGCCTTCGCAGCAACGTCGCCGTAGACCCATTCGACGATATTGAGCGGCGCCGAAGTGAATGTGCCGTTGCCGAGGTTGAAGGTGAGGGCGCGCGAGATGTTTGTGTTGGTGACGATGTTCTTGCTTTGGAATTGGCTATCGGTCAGTTCGGTGAAGTGAAGGTTGTCCCACCAGACGACTACGCTGTGATCCTCGCTGTTTGCGTTGGTCCCGCTGTAAAAGACGGACTGGGGTCCGGCGCTCGATGATGTCCACCGCAAGCAGGCTGCGCCTTGCAGGTCGGGAATATCCGATCCGGCGGTGAACAGCGAGGGACTCTGTAGGCTCGGCGTCGCCGTGAAGTTCGCGAGGGTCACCCCCGAACCGGAATTGGTCTGCGTGAGGCAAGCAGTGTGCGAAGCGTTGCGCACGATGTTGTCCTGGATCAAAACCTTGAATGGCAGATCGGTCCCGAAGGTTGGGTTTGCGGGGAAGCCGGGCTTGAGCATTTCCGCAACGAGCATCTGGCCGGATGGGCCGATATTGCGCAGCCGCCTTGTGGCGTCAGACGAAAAGCTGACTGTTGCCGGGGCCGTGTCACTGATGACCGCCGGAAGCGCCTCGGCAACTACGCCCGGCTGGTAGATGGATCCGAACTCGAAGGTGACCTGGCTGCTGCCCGCGGCTGTAGCGACGAGCGCGATGCAGTGTTCGAAGTGGTCGGTGCGAACGGAGTTTTCTGGCGGGCTGGCGAGGCTCAGCGGACTGCTGTGCAGCTCATAATAATCTCCGCCGCCAACCGGAAGTTGAGCCGTGCCCGTCCAGACCCAGTCACTCAGGAGCGGGTTGTTGTCTGCTGCAACGAGGTTAGGGGCCGGGCTGGCGGCTGCCATGGCCCCGGCGCCGGTGAGGAAGAACGGAAATTGGCCACCGCTGATCGGAATGTTACCTGGGTCCCAGCCCCAACCTTCGGTGCACACACGGGCGGGTTCAGGGGTAACGCCCGGGCTAAATCGGCCGTTGGTGAATGCGAGCGTGACGTTCGCCACGGGTAGCTCGACGTTGATGGGCGGCTGAAGGACGCCATCCTTGTCGTACGACCAGCTGATGACGACACTCGTGTAGCCTGTGGGGGCGATGATCTGTAGGCAGTACTGATCCGGGCTGGACCCGGGAATGAGCAGCGGGCTGTGCTGAAGGTTCACCGGCTGGAGAACGGTGTCCTGCACAATCGAACCGGGTTGGCGGCCGACAACGGGTACGTTCGCCGCAAGGCCAGCTCCCGGCGCGACCCTGAAGCCGAGGATGAGCCCAAATGCTGCGTGCGGCGTGACCCCGGTTACGCCGTCGTTGACGGTGACGCAATAGCCGTTCGGGCGGGGCGTGGGCAGCGCCGGAAAGATCGGCCTGAGGTTGGATACTTCGCCCGCGAGGAGAATAGGCGGTGCCTTGGACGGTCGTCCCGCGACATCCGGCGGATCGAAGCTGGCGTTTGCGTCGGAAGAGGCGGCCAAAGCGTTATGTGCCGACGAAGGTGCGGAGGTGGGGGAAATGCTCCCCGCAGCTAGCAGCGTGACAAAAGCAAGCACGGCGGCGAGGACTAGATGCCGCCGGATGGATCGATCCATGAGTCCCCCAATAGGACTGGCGTGGACGCACCCCGCAGACGTCACCGTCTGAGACCCCCGAAGCCAGCACTCCGAAGGCTCGACTCTCCGGACCGCTAAGGGACTTACGCATTTATCAGCGATGGAGACCTCTTGAGTCAAGGGCTGAAATGTGAATTCCAAGACGACCAGACTCGAAAAGGCGTGATCGGGGCGTGCCGGCCAGAGCACGCCCCGGTCGCTCCTGACCAAGGTAGAGAGGTAGTCCTACCTTTTTGAACGCTGCCGGGCGTGCGCCAAAGCGGCGCCGGCAAAGGGAATTAGCGTGGCGCTGAAGCCGAGAATGACGAGGATGAGCGAAGGGCTGGACGCGGAAGTGGGAGACTGTGCGGAGCTACCCGCGGCGGGTGGAAGTGGCAACCCTGGCCCGGCAGCGCGGTCACCGCGTACTTCATCGATCGATGGTCGTGCTGGCGCCACGGTATCGATCGGCGCCTGGAACTGGGGATTGATGGGGAGCGCCGCGCAGGGGCGGATCACGAAGGCGACGGTTACTCGTGGCGAGCCCAACTCAAGGGTAGTCTGCGCGCGGGCGGGAGAGGCCACTTCGTAGAAGGAAGCTGCGTCACAGGCGAGTTTCGTGTCGTTGCCGAGAATCTGGCGGACAGTGTAGGCGCCAAAGGGCAGCGCCGTGCTTGGTTCGGTGGCTGTCGGCGAGGCGCCATTTGTGCCGAGCGAAAGCGTTTGGACGACCGTGCCCGCGGGATCGACCACTTCGAACCGCCAAATTCGAGCGGCCGCCGTAAGGCCCGCCTGGAGAGTGACCTGGACAGCTATCTGGCCGGTTGGGACGGGTGCTTGTGCGAACGCGGGCTCGCCGCCAGCACCGGCTGACGATGCGGCGAGGAGAACGCCGGCGAGCAACGAGAGCTTTAAGCGGCAGGTGAGCATAGAAATTCTTGGTTCGGCGTTGGAACGTGACAGGCGGCCATCACGACGGGCGGTCTGAACGCGAAACCCGCAACCCTTTCGTTCCTTGTCGGTCCACTGAATGCCCAACTAGGTGACTGTGCGGTTACACTACCGCGCTCTGCTGGCCGAAGCTATAAGAGCGGCGTTAGAAGCGCCACAATTGGCCGGCTCGAAACTCATGGATGCGCCTGAAGGCGTGATGGGCGGTGCGGATCCGATTGGTCGGGCACTACAACTAGGCCCGTTTGGCCGCGGGTAGCCGGACGATGAAGGTCGCGCCCTCGCTGGGCTTCGATTCCACCACTATCCGGCCACCGTGGGCGGTGACAATCCACTGGGCGATCGCCAGTCCCAGACCCGTGCCGCCGGACGAACGAGCCTTGTCGCCCCGGTAGAAGCGGTCGAAGATGAGCTCCTGGTCCTCTTCGGAGACGCCTAGGCCGCTGTCTGCGACCGAAAACGCGACGCGGCTGCCCTCCCGCCACGAACGCACATCGACGCGGCCGCCGGCGGGCGTAAACTTGAGCGCGTTGTCGAGCAGGATGGTGCCGAGTTGGCGCATGCGCTGGGCATCCGCTTCAATCTCGCCGGACGCGAGTTGGGCGGAGAGCACTATGCCCTTCATCTCGGCGAGCGCCGTCATATCGCGCGCGAGTCCATCTAGAAGTTCATCGAGGTTGAGGCGTTCGGGAGTGATCTGGATCTGCTCTTCGTCGGCGCGAGCGAGCGTAAGCAAGTCGCCGACGAGCTTGGCCATGTGGTCTGCCTCTTCGTTGATCGCCGCCACCTGGTCGATGTTCGCCTCCACCGTCTGGTCCGTGTGGCGGAGCACCAACTCCGCGTTCGCCTTGACCACTGCCACGGGGGTGCGCAGTTCGTGCGAGGCGTCCGAGACGAAGCGACGCTGGGTTTCGAGTGCCGTTCGAATTGGGAGCAGTGCGCGTCCGGCAATCCAGAATCCACCACCCGCGGCCAACAGCACGCCAATGACCCCGCCGATACCGAGGACGAGTGTGAGCACGCTCAGTTGGTAGTCGCGGGCATCGAGCGACCGCCCAATTACCAGCCGGATCGGCGGTTGACCTGGCGATCTGACCGACACCACGACCAGCCGGTAGTGGTGTTCAGGTCCCTGCACATCGCGACCGATCTCGTTCGGGCTAGACGCGCTGGCCAGTTGGACCAGCGGAAACTGGGCAGGCGGGACGTTGCGCGGGTTCCAGAGCACTGTGCCATCGTCTCCGGTGGCGATGTAGAACACGTCAGTGGAAAGCGTCTCCACCGGGGGCCGCCCCCTCCCCGGGCCCTCGTCTGGCGCGGATCGGTCGTCAAACCCCGGCCGCGGCTGGCGCCCTTCGAAGGTACCGGTGAGCACCGATGCAGGCGCCGCCCGCAGGTCGGTCACCGCCTTCGCGAGCGACTCGTCGATCTCGTAGTTCAGCTGGTTGCGCAGTACGAGGTAGGCCGAAACGCCGATTGCTAAGAGCACGACGGCGAGCGCTCCGGCGTAATAAACGGCCAACCGCAAGCGCGCGCGTTCGAACATCAGTTGCCTCGAATCGCGTAGCCGGCGCCCCTGACGGTGCGGATGAGCTTCAGTTCTGAATCCTTGTCTACTTTGGTACGCAGGTAGTGGATGTAGGTGTCGACGACGTTGGATTCAGTGAGGACGTCGTAGTTCCAGACGAGCTCGAGCAGTTGGGAACGCGTGAGCACCTGGCCGGGGTGGCGCATCAGCGCCTCGAGTAGCGCAAACTCTTTGGCCGTGAGTTCGATGCGGCGCCCGGCCCGTGTTGCTTCGTGGGAACGGAGGTCCAATTCGAGGTCCGCGACTGTAAGGGAGTTGCTGACCGCCGGGACCATCTGGGATCGCCGCCCGATGGCGCGAATGCGAGCCAAGAGTTCGGCCAGGGCAAAGGGCTTTACCAGGTAGTCGTCTGCGCCGGCATCGAGGCCCTGGACGCGATCCTGCACGGAATCGCGCGCGGTGAGCATGAGGATCGGCGTGGCGTCGCCGCCGCCTCGCAGCCGCCTTGCCACCTCATAGCCGTTCAGGCTCGGCAGCATGATATCCAGCACGATGGCGTCGTAGGGCTCGCTGCGAGCCTGGGCAAGGGCGTCTGCGCCGTCGGCCACGTGATCCACTACATGGCCCTCTTCTTCCATCACACGCTTCACCGCTGTGGCGAGCCGCCGTTCGTCTTCAACAAGGAGGATGTGCACGAATCAATCAGAGCACATTACGCCCGCGCCGATCATGGGAGCTTTCCAATGTGGTTCTCATCCGGTCCGAAGACACGCGGCGGATCTTGAGGGAAATCTCGTTTGGAGAACGCTGATGGACCGAGGACTCGCCCTGTACTCCGGGGCCGCCTTCGGCTGCGCGCAGCTTAACCCGTGGCCTAGCTGCGCGCGTTCCCTCCCGCGCGGCTAGGCTACGGGGATGCCCGGGATACTCTTCCTCCTCGATAGAACCAGCGATGACCGCATCGAGCAGCTCTGGGACCAGATGGAGCGCGAGTTCGGCGTGGCGAAGGGGTACCCCGGCGCGCTGCCCCACCTCACCGTGCATCTCGCTGCCGCCTACGATCTCACAGCCACCCAAACCGTCGTTGAAGAACTCGCGAACGATTGTGCGCCGTTCGACGTGACGACTGCGGGCCTCGGGGTATTCACCGATGAACTGCCGATCCTCTACATCCCGGTCACCCGGACGAGAATCCTCGACGACCTACATCTGCGCCTCTACCGATCCCTCGCGCCTCACTGCAGCGGGCACGTCCCGTACTATGCGCCGGAAAAGTGGATGCCTCACGTCTCGATCGGCCAGGTGAACATTTCTCCCGATGTGTTGCCGTCGTTGCTCGCGTGGCTCAGCCACCAGCCACTTTCGTGGGAGATGTCCGCCGCCACGTTGGCGATCGGCGAGAACTCCGATACAGGTATCGAACTCTTCGGCACCTTTCCGCTGCGGGGTTAGTGCCTGCCGCGTAGAGTTGCGGGCATCACCACTTCCGGAGCTACCCATGAAACTGCTCGATGTGACCTACGCCGTCGATGACGCGCTCGCCCTGATCACCCTCAATCGGCCGAAGTACCGCAACGCGCAGAGCTATCGCCTGCTGGATGAGCTGGACGAAGCGCTGGCAAAGGCTGACGCGGACCGCGACGTAAAGGTTATTGTTTTGCGCGGAAGCGGCGGCAACTTTTCATCGGGCCACGACCTTGGCACGCCGGAATCGCTGGAGGCGCGCGCACTGGCCGGCGTCCCCGACTCAGGTATCGAGTTTTACGAGAACTTCCGCCGCTACAACCTGGACCTGACGCTACGCTGGCGAAATATCACAAAGCCGACGATCGCGATGGTCGAGGGCTTCTGTATCTACGGCGGCTGGATGATTGCGGCCTCCATGGACCTCGTGTTCGCGGCAAGCGATGCGAAGTTCCTGGCCGGGCTGCTCGAATACTTCTCCGTGCCGTTCGATGTTGGCGTTCGCAAGGCGAAGGAGTTGTGCTTCGAAAGCCGCTTCATCACGGCGGAAGAGGGCAAAGAGGCAGGCTTCGTCAGCCGCATCTATGCGCCCGAAGAGCTGGAACGCGAAACCCTGAATTATGCGCGGCGTTGCGCCGAAAACACGACTACGGCGCTGCGCATGTCGAAGCTGGCGATCAACAAGATCCAGGATGCGCAGGGCTATTCGCAAGCGATGGAGGGCGCTTTCGCGGACTACATGACTATGATGCAGTCTCGCGGGACCGGGCGGGTTGAGGGAATGCGGCGGCTCAGCGGCGTCGACCTGGCGGTGAAGGGGACGCGCGGGGAACGCGCCGGCCAAACGCCCATCGGCTAACGATTCGTCCCAATTTCACGCCCAAGGAAAAGACCAAATGCTTGAACCTGGAGAGGCCGATATGCTGATGGGAGATGCAGCGACGGCTAGAAGAGGAGGTCTGAACGATTTGGCCTGGCGGCGCTGTGCGGGCCGCTGATTGGTACCAGCCAATCCCCAGCGCGAGTCACCCAGCGTTCAAGGTCAACCGGGTCGAAGTTGCCGATCGCGTCGTATTGGCCGGCTGCGTAGACGAACGGCGCGCGTTCGCTGTCGCCGACTGGCGCCGCGGAAAGCTCCGCACGAAAGACGACCGCCAGTTCCCACGAGCCGCCCGGCTGGGTAAACGACATGACATCCGAGAGCGCCAGGCTGGTGAGCGACACGCCGCACCAGAAGTCGGCCAATTCGCTAGCTGCCTCGTACGGGTTTTCGAACGAATCCAGGACATCCCAAGGGAGCCACCGGCCGCGCGCTTCGTTCGCCACCACATCGAACGCCACAAGCCGGCCTTCGAACACGGGCACGAGGTAGAGGCTCAGCTGCGTGCCCCCGGGTACGGGCCCAGAGACTGGCGGCCCAAAGAACGCCTTCATCGCGCCCTAACTCTTAGATCAGGCCGGCGAAGACGATGTCGTCTTCGAACGGCCCAACGGCGGCGATCCTCGCGAGGGAGGGTGAGAGGAACTTTCGGCCGACGCGCAGGACGTCGTCACGGGTGACGCGGTCGAACTCGCCAACGATTTCGTCGACGCTTTGGACGCGCCCCAGGAGCAGCTCCTGTGAGCCGAGCCAGCCCGCAACCGAGCGAGTGTCCTCCATACGCAGCTGAATGCGACCTTTGGCCATCTGCTTGCCCTTTTCCAATTCCTCATCCGGAATCGACTCAAGCAGCTTGGTGATCTGCTCAAGGGACGCCTCGATGGTGACGCGGGCGTTCTCGGGGTCGCACCCTGCGTAGACGGTGAACGAACCAGTGTCGCGAAACTCGCTGGGGTAGCTATGGACGTCGTACACCAGGGCGCGCTCTTCGCGCAGTTCAAGGAAAAGGCGGCTGGACATGCCCTCGCCAAGCACCGTGCTCAAGAGATCGACGGCGTAGCGGTCCGGGTCACTGAGCGAGACGCTGGGGTAAGCGATGCAGATGTGCGCCTGTTCGGTGGCTTTTTCGCGAACGGCGATGCGGCGCTTCGGGGATTTTTCTTCGAAGGGGTACCAGGCGCCGGGGGTAATCGCCGGCATATCGCCGAGCCAGCGGTGAGCCTCATCCACGATCATCTCGTGGCGGACATTACCGGCTACCACAAGAACCATGTTCGAAGGCACGTACTGCGCCTTGAGGTACTTGTTCACCGCTGCGAGCGGCAGGGCGCGAACGCTCTCCGGGGTGCCGCCGACGTTGCGGCCGAGCGGCTGCTCCGGCCACATCGTTTCGTCCACCAGGAGGCCCGCCAGTTCGCCCGGGCTATCCTCGATGGTGGCGAGCTCTTCGAGGATGACGCTGCGTTCCTTTTCCAGCTCGGCGGCGTCCATGATCGGGGCGCGGACCATGTCGGCGAGGATGTCCACGGTCTGCTGGGCGGCGGAGTCCGGCACTTTTGCGTAGTAGACGGTCACCTCGCGGTCGGTCGCGGCGTTGTGCATGCCGCCGAAGCCTTCGATCGCCTCGGAGATGATGCGCGCGGTGGGGCGGCGCGAGGCGCCCTTGAAAAGCATGTGCTCAAGGAAGTGCGAAAGACCCGCCTCTTCGTCGCGTTCATAGCGGCTGCCGGCACCAACGTAGATGCTGACGGTGGCGGAGCGGGTGTGTGGGAGTTCGGCGGTGACAATGCGGAGCCCGTTGGGCAGTGTTGTTTTGTTGTACATAGAGAGACCGGCCGGGTTCAGCCGAGGCGGAAGCTCCATTGTAGAGGGCGGGCGTTCCAGAGGGGAAACATTTCGGCGTGAGGGCGACTCTGTGTCGCAGCGGCGATGCCTCGCGGCGTAGACTGCGGCGCATGACATCACCACGCACGCTCCCGCAGGAACTCGCTGCGTTCGCGGTCGCCGAGATGGCGCGGCTCCAAATCCCGGGCCTGGCCGTTGCGGTGTTGCACGAGGGCCAGGTGTACGCGGATGGCTTCGGCGTCACGAACGTCAACCACCCGCTGCCGGTGCGCGCGGAGACGCTCTTCCAGGTCGGTTCCACCTCAAAGACCTTCACGGCGACAGCACTTATGCAACTCGTAGAAGAGGGCGTAGTGGATCTTGAAGCGCCCTTGCGGCGCTACCTCCCGGAGTTCGCCCTGCAATCCGAAGCAGACGCAGAGCGGCTGACCGTTCGCCACCTGGCGACGCATCGCGGCGGCTTCATCGGCGACTACTTCCGCGATACCGGCCGCGGCGACGATGCCCTCGGTTTGATCGTCGCGAAGATGAGGAATTCGGCCCAGCTTCTCCCCGCAGGGACGACGTTTTCGTACAGCAACGCAGGCTTTTACGTGCTCGGTCACGTTGTCGCCACGCTACGCGGGCTGCCGTTCGAAACGGTGATCCGCGAACGCATCTTCGGGCCGCTGGGGATGGAGCACTCCACCTACTTCGCGGAAGAGGCGATCGTCCACGCGGTAGCGGCCGGCCACATCGTCACGAGTGAAGGTCCAAGAGTCGCGACGCCCTGGAACACGCCGCGGAGCATTGCCCCCGGCGGAGGCATCACGTCCACCGTCATCGACCAGATCGCCTACGCCAGGATGCACCTGAGCGAAGGACGGAGCGCTGCCGGAACGGCGATCCTCAAGCCGGAATCGGTCGCCTTCATGCAGTCGCCGCTGGCGGTTGCGGGCGGGATGTGCGAATCGATCGGCGTGTCTTGGATGCTCGATGGTAGTGGCAGGGATCGGATGGTAAAGCACGGCGGCGCCACCAACGGCCAGATGTCGTCGTTTGAACTCTTTCCCGGCCGTAGCTTCGCCGTGACCGTGCTGACGAACAGCGACACCGGCCGCGCGGGACGCAACACCATCGCCGACGCTTGCAAAAGCTACTTCATGGGCTGGCGAGCGCCCGCGGTCGTTCCGATGGAGCCGCAGCCGGATCCGCGGGAGTACGTTGGGTCCTACCAATCGGTGCTTGCGCGACTCGAAGTGACGGCCGGAAGGAGCGGGCTGATAGCCACGGACGCCACGCCCGAACGGGGGTTCGCGGAGCGCCGGCACCGGCCGCTTCCGTCCGAACCAGTGGACCTGGTCTTCGTTGCCCCAGACGCCACCGCCCTGATCAACGGCTCCCACGCCGGAGAGCGCGCGGAGTTCCTGCGCGGCGCCGATGGGCGAATCGAATGGATGCGTTGGGACGGACGGATCGCGCGACGGGTGGGGTGAATCTGCCTCGCTATGAGCAGGCGGCCCTGATCACGCGTTCCCTTACGGACGCCGTCCAGCGGACGTCTGTGACCATCGCGAGTTCAGCGAGCATTGATGGGAAGAACTCTTTGACGCGTTCGTTCCCTTCCATGATGTACGCCCACCAGGCCCAGAGGCCGACGACTCGGCTCTGGAACCAGAGGGTGAGCGCGAGCTGCAGTTCGGCTTCCGCGGGTTGGATGTGCTCCCGGTAGCCCCCGAGGTAGTCAGCCAATCGCGGTGAATCCAGCAGCTGCGAAAACGCCAGCGAGCGGATGAGTTCCCATGCCCGTGGGTCGTTGTGCCAGATCTCCCAATCGACGATGGCGCGGACTTCGTCCTCGGCGAATAGCGCCTGCTGGTCGTGGAAATCTCCGTGAAGGAGCTGGCAAGGGAGCGAGGCGAAGTACTCCGGCGCCGCCGGTCGAAGGTCCACCAGCACCCAGAACCGGTCTG
>JBDUAL010000245.1:0-3969 GCA_040004685.1 Anaerolineaceae bacterium
GCGAGGCTGACGCCGAGGACACGATGGCCGACTATCACTCCTCCCGTTGGATCATCGAACCGCGTCACCTGCTGGACTGTTGTCTCGTCTCGAACGGGGCGATCGCGGTCATCGTCAGCTCGTCGGACCGCGCCAAGTCGCTGGCACAGCCGCCGGTCTACATCCACGGCATGGGCCAGGGCCACCCGGGTGACCACGGTCGGGCGGGCAGCGATTGGGAGACTGAGACCGGCGGAAAGATTGCAGCCAAGACCGTATTCGCCATGGCCGGCTGCGCCGTAGACGACATCGACGTCTGCGAACTCTACGACTGCTACACGTACACCGTGTTGGTTACCCTGGAAGACTACGGGTTCTGCAAGAAAGGAGAGGGCGGTCCATTTGTTGCCGACGGCAAACTGGGTCCCGGCGGAAGTCTCCCTACCAACACCGGGGGGGGCGACCTTTCTGGCTACTACATGTGGGGTATGACGCCACTAAGCGAGGCCATCATCCAGGCCCGCGGCGCGGGTGGAGACCGCCAGGTAGCAAAACACGACCGTGTCCTCTGCACGGGCAACGGAGGCAGCTTGAGCTACCACGCCGCCCTCATCCTCAGCCCTCACGCTGATTAGGAGCGTACCGATGACCCAAGACCGAACAGTACCCAAGCCGATCCCAGAAGCCGATGAATCCTCGCGCCCGTTCTTCGAAGGAGCAATGGCCGGCCGCCTGATGTTGATGAAGTGCTCGACGTGTGGGATATTTCGCCTCCCTTCCCGCCACCATTGCGACCACTGCCTTTCCCCCAACTTTGACTGGGTCTCCGCGAGCGGACGCGGGACAGTTCGGACCTTCGGGGTGATGCACCAGAGGTATCACCCCGGCTTCGAACTGCCTTACAACGTCAGTATCGTGGAGCTAGAGGAGGGGCCACGTATCACGACGAATGTGGTGGGGATCGCCAACTCGGAGATCCGAGTGGGCATTCCCGTTATGGTGGATTGGGAACGGCATGAGGACGTTTCGCTGCCGAAATTCCGGCCGGCGTAACACAGACTTAGCGTCAAATTGGTGCGATTTCGCATGGAGGCTCGAGTTATGTGGAGTTTTGGCCTTGACACTTGACCTTCGGTTATAGTTGCGCTGGCGGGCGATAGTTGTACGAATGACTGACTCTGGTTTTGGACTGGTTCTATGGGCGACCGACGTATTCGCGCTGGCGGACTTCTTGGAAACGGTGGCGGGCGCGCAGGTCTCGGGCCGACACCCGGGATTCGCTGAACTCAACGCTGGGACCGTCTCGATCGTCATCCACGCCGACGAAGCGTATCGCGGGCACCCATGGTTCAACGCCGTAACGCGTGAAGGCGTGGCGCGCGGCATTGGAACCGAGATGCGCTTTTCCGTTTCGGACGTCGAAAGCGCTTACCGTGAGGCACTGAAACTCGGTGCCCAGGGCATTGCCTCGCCGTACGGCATAGACGCCGGCACCGAATGCACCGTGATGGGTCCCGATGGCTACCTCTTCAGCCTCTACCAATCCGGTTAATAGACACCTTGAATACCAGAAGTCGATAGCCGACTCGTCACAAACGCCTAAACTGTGCTACATTGTGAAAAGAATAACAAACAAGGAGGGCAGCGATGTACTTACCCCCACCGCATCTCAGCTCCGGCCGAGGACCCGATCTGGCCGCTCTTCATCGTGAGGATTACCTCAACGAAAAGAAGGCGTCGTCTCTAAAGGTCACAACACTTCCAACCGCGCCGACCGTCGATAGTCGTCTTCTCCGCGCCGAGCTCGCCTTGTGCGTCGGTCGCTTTTTGCCTTTCGCCTAGTCATCCAGTCTTGGATCCAATAATGGGAGAGGCGCGACATGTGTCGCGCCTCTCTTTTGTCGAGACTCGACCCTGTCTGGGGAGAGCCGCGCTATTCGTAGCGCAACGCCTCGGCCACCGGAACGCGGGATGCGCTCCGCGCCGGCAGGTAGGTCATCACCATTGAAGCGACGAAAGCGATCGCGCAGATCACGGTGAGGTTCAACCACGGGACAATGAAGCTGGCGCCTTCGGACCCCGTGCCAATCTCGCCCTGTGTGAACAATACCCACGCCAGCGAGAGCCCGAGTCCCAGGCCCAGCAGAATTCCCGAAAGAGCGATGAAACCGGATTCGAAAAGGAAGCTCAACGCAACCATTCCCCGCTGGTAGCCAATGGCGCGGAGCATACCGATCTGCTGACGCCGCTCGACGACGGCGCGCGAGGCAACCACGGCCAGCGCCGCAATACCGACGATGAGCCCGAGTCCCATGAATCCCTGGAAGACCAGGAGGAATCCGCTTTGCAGGGCTTGCTGTTCGTCTAGCAGCTTCTGCAGCGAATCGGCGGAAGCCTGCACCAGCCCCGACTCCACCTTCTTGGCGTACGCGTCGCCGTCCGACCCAGGCTGCAGCGCGAGGTAGAAGCGCTGACCCCGTGAATCCGGATAGGTGTCCAGCAACGTCTGTTTGGAGGTCACGATGCCTCCGACGCCGGCGCCGTTGGGGTCACCAAGGGAGAAGAACGTGTCGCCAGTCTCTTTCATGACGCCAATCACCGTCACGGTTGACACGGTCCCTGCGCCCGGATCGCGGAGCTGCAAAGTGAATGGTGCGAACTTGTCTTTCACGGGGTTCAACTCGAGGATTGCTTCGTCGCCTCCTCCGAAGCCGTCTTGGGGTGCAATCAGCGAAGCTGGTATGACCGCCAATTTCCCATCGTTTGCAAGCGCGTCCCAGACCGCGCGATCCGTTTCGTAGCCACTAGCCCGGAATTTGATCGGAATGGTGTTCGCTTGAAAAAATTCCTGGTCCGCTCCGAAGATCCTGTACCGGCTGAACGCAAGCAACTTCCCGTCCTTTGCTTTCTTGTCCTTGTTCTCTACCTCAGCTTCAAACGAATAGGCGATCCGGATCTCGGCGGCGGCGCGAATCGGCGTCGTATCAGTCCCGGAATCTCTGATTGCATCCTTGATGTTGCCGATTGGGTTGTTGTCGTTGACCTGGAGCACGTCGTCGAAACCGCCCTTGACGTCGTCGTTCAAGAAAACCTGGGCGAAGTTTGTGTTCAACGTCGCCATCATCACGAGCGAAAACATGATCAGACCGATCATGAGCATCGTCATTCCGGTCCGGAACCGCGCCGTCAAGGGGTAAGCCACACCGGTCTTTAGCGCGGGCAAGATGCGCCCAAACCGCGATCCCAACTTCGCGATGAGGGGCAGCACGATGTCTGCGTTGTAAACGATGATGAAGACCCCACAGGTCACCATCACCATGCCGCTAAGGAAGAACATCTCGATATCGCCGTTCAGCGGCCCGAAGACCGGCTCGTAGACGCTGCTTGGAAGGTACCAGAGGACCAGCAGCACCCCGCTCGTGACGGTGAACGAAACCCGTTCATTCCGTCCGAAGTAGCGAAGCGTCACAGCAACCCAGAGAAAGAGTAACGAGACACCAAGGAAGAAGAAGAACGAGCTATCGCGGTCAAGTCCCGTAAACATCAGGACAAGCCCAGCGATGCCGAACGCAAACGCCACCCCTGCACTCCACGCAATTCGTGTGCGCGAATGCTGCAGAAGCACAAGCACAAGGCCAAACGGGGGCGCGACGATTCCTGCCAACGGCATCCAGCCAGCCAGAGATGCCGGCTTGCGGTCGCGAACGACAACGACGAGGAGCAATGCAAGGAAGTACCACGGCAAAATGAACAGCCAGCCGATCACGGGGACGGCGAGCCCCAGGATCCACGGCCACCTAGGAGGTGCCTCACTTTCGTGTCGAACCGCACGGGGCAACGCGACATTCGCTCCGCGCAGAAAGAGTACCCATGGACTGACAAGGCCGATCAGGACAAGGGACAGCCCCAGGATCATCCAGATGCCACCCAGAAGGGAGAGCGACGCCCCCACGGGCAACGCCAGCGCCACCATTCCGTTCAGCGCTGCCC
>JBDUAL010000246.1:0-3955 GCA_040004685.1 Anaerolineaceae bacterium
CGGCGTCCGGTCAATTTCACGACGCGCCTCCGCGCCCTCGAAGACGTTAGCCGGCCGAATTGGCATCAACTCGCCAAAGACTGGCCCAGCGGTCATGTCAAGCTGGCGTGGACCCGACACCTGCTGAAACTGCGCACCGAAGCGTCCCTACGGTTCGAAAAAGGAATTGGCCCGGGGATGGCTGAGTACGCGCAGCACCGCGCTCTGTATCTTTTCGAGCAGCTAACAGGCGGCGTCGTGGCAAGCGGGTTGGTCGATGTCTACCCCGGGAAACAGCCCCCGAAAACCATCGTCGTCGCCGCCGCGCGCATCGAACAGGTCCTGGGCATCGCCATTCCCGGCGCAGAGGTTCGCCGCATCCTCCTTGGCCTCGGATTCTCTGTGGATACTACGGTTCCGGGCGAGTACCGAGTCCAGCCACCAGATTGGCGGCCAGACGTCGAGATCCCGGACGACGTGGTGGAGGACATCGGGCGAATCTACGGCTACGACAAACTCCCCACGACGATGCTCGAAGGGAAGCTTCCCGATGCCCTACCCAACGCCCTCCGTGACCTGCGCGAACGCATCCGCGACCTCGCCGCCGGCCTCGGGTTCCAGGAGATCATCACCTACTCGCTCACCGAAATGCAGAAGCTCCAGCTCGTGGTCGATCCCTCCGATGCCCTCCGCCTGGCGCCATTGAACGTGGTCAATCCCGTCGCTTCGCAATATGCGTTCTTGCGGACGAGCATGCGCGCCGCGCTGCTCGAAACCTACGCCGCCAACCGCCGCCACCATGAAGGGCCGCTGCGGCTGTTTGAGATCGGCTTCGAATACTTGCCCACTGAGGCCGACCTCCCGCACGAACGGACGATGCTTTGTGCTCTCGTCGGTGGGACGCGCGAGGCTCGTTGGGGCGGGTCAACGGGTGAGCGGCTCGATTTCTACGATGCGAAGGGCGCCGTCCAGGCCGTGTTCGATGCGCTCGGGGTGGCCGAGTCGTACGCTCCAGTCGTCCAGTTCGGTCTGCTCGAGGGCCACACAGCCGAAATCCGCGCCGGCCGGGATGTCGTGGGCGTGGTCGCGCAGGTTCACCCGGCGACGGCGGCGTCGTTCGAAATCGATGAGCCGGTCTTCCTCGTCGAACTCTCCATTGAGGAGATCGTCCACGTCCTGCCCGAACGTCCCGCGTACCTCGCGCCATCGCGCTTCCCCGACGTGCGGCAGGACGTAGCTCTTCTGGTGGATGCTGCAACTCCCGCATCTCGTCTCCTCGAAATCGTCCGCTCTCACCGCTCAGCAGGCGTGCGTCTCGCGGCAGATGTGTTCGATGAGTATCGCGGCGAAGGCGTTCCCACTGGCAAGAAGTCTCTCGCCTTACGACTGCGCTACCAGGCTGACGACCGCACCCTCACCGACGCCGACGTCGCGAAGATCCAGGCCGGCCTGCTCAAACGGTTGGAGAAAGACGCTGGTGCAATGCTCCGAGGCGGCTAGCTTCGCGTGCGAGAAGAGTCACCCCATGCGCACCGCCCCCGAAGAACTGCTCGCGCTAGCCATCGAACTCGAACCCGACGATCGCGGGATGGTCGCGTTCGGCCGCGTCCGAGGCATCCCGGTCGAAGCGGTGGTGTCCGAACTCAGAGCGCGCATGGCGAAGAACCGTTTGTAACCGCGCTTGCTACTGCCTCCTGCGCCGTCCCGCTACCCTTACGAAATGACCACTGAAGCCGCTTCCGCCCCCATCACCCAGACCATAGTCGGCGACTTTAACCGCATCCTCGAGCCCGACTCAAAGTGGGCCATCGGCGCCTTCCCGCTTCCTGACGGATCCGTGTGGCGGTACAAGGAGCCGGCCGCGGTGGTGCTCGTCCGCAACGGTTGGCTCCAGGTTGCAGCCGTGCCCTACACCCGCGGTAATGACCGCGTACAGATTTTGGACAACGCCAAGCACATGTACTTCTCGAAGGAACGCTTCGCCGTGCCGCCGGGTGGCCGCATCACCTTCGAGATCCAGATCGCGGCGCGCACGATCGGCACTCAGCCAGGCAATCTCTACGACGGCTACGTCTCGTGGAATCTCCTGGATCTCGCCACCGGCTGGGCGTTGGATTTCTTCACGGGCGGAGACACGCTGGCCACTGTCTATGGTCGCCTGCCCTTCCCGGGCGCTGCTATGCCCGATACCGGCGAAGCGCGAGTTTTTTGCATCTTCAACGAGCTAAAGGATCTGGCAACCAGCCAGGGTCAAACTCATGCCTACCGCATCACCTACGACCAGGCGGCCGACACCGTGGAGTTTGAAGCTGATGGCAGAGTCGTCGACCGGTACGAGCATGTACCCGACAAGCTCACCGGATTCACCTGCGCACTCGGCCTCATGTCCGAGATCGACAACGTGGACGGGAAGTCCGTCAGCTGCCACGGGCAGGGCGTCATCGGTCGTTGGAGCCCGATGACGGTCGTCGCCGAAATCGCTACCGCCTGAGCCTTGTGCTAGGCGCGCCGCAATAGAGCTGCACACGCCAGCGCGTGCTCCGAGACTCGCCCGTGGTCCTCGAAGCTCCACCAGGCGGAAAGTACGGCCTGTGCAAACGCCCAACCTTTCAGCCGCTGGCGGTCGAATCCCAATTCTGCTGAGAAGATGTCGAGCCGCCCGGACACGATGGCTTGTGCGTTCGGCTCGGAAAGTAGCTTCGGCCACGGATTCCGCAGGAACGAGCCCACTTCGTACGCTGGCTCGCCCACCACGCCCTTGGGGTCGATCGCCAGCCATGGTTCGCGCTCGGCGCTCAGGATGTTGAAATGGTGCAAGTCGCCATGAAGCACCACGGGGGCGTCGGACGTCGCCAACAACCAGGCGAACGTCTCTTCCGCTTCCGCCAGCACGCCCGGAGGGAATGGGCCCGAATTGTCGGCAAGCGCCTTATGCAGCCGTTCGAAACCTTTGCCCCAGTCAGCGACCGTGGGCAGCGTGTGGCCTGACGGTGCGGGCTGCCAGAGGGCGCGCATCACGCGCGCAGCGATCACTGTCGCGGCGGTCTCGTCTTCGACCGTGTCCAGCGTCACGCCTGGCAGGAGCCGTTCCAGCAGCATGGCGCCCGGTTCTGGATCGGACTTCAACAACCGCGCGATGCCGCGCCCGTCGTACACCCGCAGTGCATCTATTTCGTTGCGAAATTCGCGGCAGGGGAACCCAACCTTAAGGACGAGCGGCTCCCCACCACTCCCCGTGGCCGGCGCGACCCAGTTGTAGCTCAGCGGCTGGAACGGTTCGGCGACTCTCAACGACCACCGTTCAGCGCACTCATTGACGATTCCGGGAAGTTGACCGAGCCAATCCTCGCCCTCGGTGCCGTAAACGTCACGCATCGATTTGGCGAAGTTCGAAGGAATTGTCAGCACGTCCGAATCAGCGCTCCTGGACGACCTGGCCCGCTTGCAAGATCTTGTCAATGCGGATCAGAACCGCCACGCCCTTGCGCTCGGGGTCGCGGCTCAGTTCGAACTCTACCGTCCGATCCATAATTTGTTGACGGACAGGTCCATCCTTCAAGAGCTCCGCGGCGCCGAAAAACTTGAACGCGAGGCGCGTCTGCGGGTTGCGGTATAGCAGACAGACCTGCGGGTTCTCGGCGAGGTTACGTAGCGTCTGGCCGTGGCTGCGTTCCCAGAATCCAAGGTGGTCGCCATCAAACGCCATCGTGCTGCCCTTGTACGCCATGTCCGGTGCACCGTCCTTAGAGGCTGTGCCAACCAGCAACGCCAGGCCGTCCGCGAACGAGCTGTTGATGGCGGCTGTCATCTCTTCCGTAAGTTCGATCATGCATCTTCCTTTGGCCCGATGTGGGCGTTCATCTACCAGAGTTCGCGGTGGACCAGTTCCTCGAGCGGCAGCCGTCTTCGCGCCACCGCAGTAGGCGCCCCTGCTCGATCCGGGTTGATGTAGCCGAATCCGATCACCCGGTTGATG
>JBDUAL010000008.1:0-13380 GCA_040004685.1 Anaerolineaceae bacterium
GGACTCGTCGTCGTCGTCCTCGTCTTCGTCAGACGCGGTGGCAGCGTTCCTGGCGGCGTATTCGGCCTCCGCCTTGCGCTTGGCAAGGAGTTCGGCCTCAGCGGCGCGCTCTGCCATCAGCTTCTCGACGATCGGCTTCGAAGCCTCGTCCGGGACAACGTCCACGGTCACTTCGATCGAGATATTGCGAGTGAACTTGATGGTCACCAGTCTCGACCCAATCTCGCGGATCGGCTCCGGGAGAAGGATCGTGTGGGCATCGATCGAAAGGTTCGCGGCGGCGTTCAACCTGTCCGCAATGTCACGGTTGGTGACCGAGCCGAAGAGGCGGCCGGTCTCTCCGACGCGCGCTTCGATAGTGACTGTGTAATTCGTGATCTTGTCCGTGGTCTTTCGGGCCTCACCGTCCAGCTTCAGCTGGCGGCGAGTCTCCTTTTGCGCGAGCGAGTTCGCGCGCATCACGTTGTCCTTGTTGACGGGTCCGGCCGCGCCTCGAGGGAGCAGGAAGTTACGGGCGAAGCCGTTCTTCACGTCCTTCACTTCGCCAATTTGCGCGGTGCCTTCCACGTCTTCGAAAAAGACGACTTTCATGGTGTCCTCAACTGGTTCGGGGATAGCCCGGCCGGTTTGGCGGCGGGGCGAACATTGCCGCCGGGTCCATCCCGCTGGCAACGTAGAACAGTCATCGTAATTGAACCATGCGTTATCGTCGCGTCGGCCAAAGCTGAACGAATCCTTGATGCCTCCCGCCAGTTATGACGCTAGGCAAGGGCCGCGACAGATGGTGTCGGCGAACCCGCCGACACGAATCAACGATCGTTGAACTCGGCCCAGGCCTTCTTCAGCATCTCGGGTTTGGCGTAGAGCTCAAGGGCGGTCATGGCGAGCGCCTTTGAGGCGCGGAGCGTCGCCCGATGCGCCTCTTCGGTGGCGGCAGCGGTGGTGAAGCCGGCCGTGTGGTTGCCGGCGCCCGCCTCAACCGGGATGCCAAATACCGGGTGGATGCTGGGCACCACGTAGCTCACGTTGCCCATGTCTGTGCTCGCGCCGCCAAGGCCCTCAGTGGCGGCCTTGCGCGGCATGCGCATCTCGAACCGCTCCATGTTTTCGCAGTACGCCTCGGCGATGACGTCGTTCGTTGAAACGTCGGCGTAAGCCGGCCCCGGCGGAGTGATTTCCAGGCGGCAGCCAGAGGCCAACGCAGCGCCTTCGAAGCAGCCCATCACTTTCCCGCGAAGTTCCGCGAGGTCTGCCAGCGTCTTTGAGCGGATAAGGAACTGCGCCGCCGTGTGGTCCGGGATGATGTTCGCCTTTTCGCCACCCTTTGTGATCACCCCGTGGACGCGATCTGTGGGACGCATCTGCTGACGCATGGCGGAGATCGAGGTGTACGCCATCACAATAGCATCGAGCGCGTTCACGCCCGCCCAAGGAGCGGCCCCAGCGTGAGCGTTCCGCCCGTGGTAGTCCACGTTCACCTGTTCAAGGGCGATCATGCTCGGCCAGGCCGCGTCGCCGGGCGATGGATGAAGCATCATCGCGGCGTCAACGCCAGCGAGCGCGCCCTTCTCGATCATCTGTATCTTGCCGCCGCCGCCCTCCTCCGCCGGTGAGCCGAGCACAAGCACAGTGCCGTTGCCTTCTCCCAGGGCCGCCTTCAGCGCCATGCCAACAGCGAGACCAGAGATGGCGATCAGGTTGTGGCCGCAAGCGTGGCCAATTCCGGGCAGGGCGTCGTATTCGCAGAACACCGCGATCGTCGGGGCGCCGCTTCCGGCAATCGCCTTGAACGCCGTGGAGAGGCCGTACGCGCCGCGTTCGACGGCAAAGCCCTGGGCCACCAGGTAGTCGGTGAGCAGCGCGTGGGCGTGATGCTCTTCGTAATTCAGCTCGGGCCTCGCGTGGATGCTCAGGCTGATCTCTCGCAGCTCACTGGAGGCAGCCTCGACAGCCCGTTCGGCCGCCTGTTTCGCCTGTTCGAGGTCAGCGAGCGCCATCGTTCGTCTCCAGTGGGAAGTGGCGCCGAGCATACCATTTGGCGGGCGCAAACGGCCCACCCGGCGTACTCTGCGAGCATGGTTTTCGAGCGACCAGTCTTGATTATCCTCCACGGCGGAGCGGGCGCCGGAACGGCCGAGCGGATGCTGGCCGCGGCGCGCATTGCAGCCGCCCGCGGCACCGCCGCCAGCGCACTGGCCGCCGGCTTCGAGGCGGTGATCATCGCCACCGACGACCAGGCCGCGTTCGAACCGTTCGCTCCCCACGTCCTGATCGATGTCGACGCCCCCGGACAGCCATTCAATTTCGAATCACGCCTCCGCGGCCTGGTGTCGCGTTACGGGCTTCAGCGTCCCGCGGTTATGGGCTCCGGCTCTGTGCCGCTTCTTGGCGTGGAGGAGTGCCGCTTCTTCGTAGAACAGCTGGACGCCCGCGACGCTCGCTTCGTGACGAACAACTTCTTCTCGGCAGACATCACCGCGTGGACACCCGGCGAAGCGATTGAGCGGGTCGCGGCAGTCGGCCGCGACAACATCCTGCCGCGCCGACTGCGCGACGACGCTGGCCTCTCGCCGGTTATCCTGCCACGAACGACCGCGACGCAGTTCGACCTCGACACCCCATCGGACCTGGCGGTTCTCGCGCTCACGCCCGGTCTACAGCCAGAACTGGCGGAAGCCGCAACCGCCGCCGCAGAGACTGCTGACCGCTACCGCGCGTTTCTGCCGTTGCTCTGCGACCGCACGGCGCAGATCGTGGTCGCCGGCCGCGTGGGGGCGATGACCTGGCAGTACCTTGAACGCGAAACCGCCTGCCGGGTGCGAATGTTCAGCGAAGAGCGCGGCCTGGCGACTGCCGCGCCATCGTACCGGGCCCACTCTGTGCTCGGGTTTCTCCTGGAAGAGTTGGGGACGCAGCGTTTCTTCGAACGTATGGCCCTGCTCGGGGATGCGCTTGTACTGGATACCCGCGTGATCGAGGCGCATCTGGGGCTCGAGCCAACGCGTGAAGACCGCTTCCAGAGCGACCTATTCAACTACGAAGCGATCGAGGATGACTTCCTTCGGCGCTTCACCAAAGCGGCGGCGAACGCGCCGATCCCGGTGCTCCTTGGCGGGCATTCCCTCGTCGCCGGCGGACTGATGGCGATCAACGACGTAGCCTGGCAGGAAAACGACCGCCGCCTCGGGCTCGCCTGACGGCCGCCACGTGAGGCTCCCGCCCCCCGCGTCAATCACGTAGGATGGCAGACGTCCCCACGGAGGCGATGACGATGTATAAGATGATCTTTGGCGCCAAGCGAAAACCCGGCATGTCCCGCGAAGACTTCGGGAAGTACTGGACAACCACCCACGCCAACAAGGCACGGAGCGTCCCCGGAATCAGGCGATACGTCATCAACCTCGCGCCGGACCTTTCGGGCAGCGGACGCGAAATGGCCTACGACGGTTTCGCGGAAGCCTGGTTCGAGACCGAAGAGGATATGAAGATGTCCAACCGCTCCCCGCAACTCAAAGTGGTGCTCGAAGACGAAGTGAATCTGTTCGACCTCTCGACGCGGTTCAGCGTCATCGTCGAGGAACATGTCATGATCGGTGACTAGCTAGGCCGGCTGAAAGATCTCGATCGGGTTGCCGGAGGGATCCTCGCAGACGATCTGCTGGCCGCCCGGGCCGACGACAATGTCGTTTCGGAAGTTGCCGCCGTGCGCGCGCAGGTCGGCGACGACAGCGGCAATGTCGGCAACTTCAATGACCAGACGATTCCAGCCCCCTGGTTCGGGCTGGCGACCATCGGGCATCGGGCGCGCAGCGGAGCTTCGCGGCCCCGCCAACCAGAGTGTGAGGTCGCCTCTCTGGACTGACGCGAACGGCGCGCCCATGTGTTCCTTCACCTCGAATCCGAGTCGCTCGGTGTAAAAGGTGACGGCCGCATCAACATCGTCCACCAGATAGCGAACGGAAGCCATTATGTCGCCGCCTTTGAGAGAGTTCCGCCATCATAGCGTCTAAGATGCGGTTCTCCTACGAAACCCAGTTGACGCCGACCTCCATTGGTGCGCCGCGCCTGCGCTTGAAAACGTACGTGCGAACCTGCCAGCGACCGCTCTGGAAACGGATGTGGCGCGCTATCGGTTCGCGCTGGATCGGGTCCTCCTTCCAAAGCCGTTCAGCGATCTCCCTGTCGAAGTGCCAACGCGTTTCCACAACCTCAAAACCGAGCGCTCGGTAGGCGCGGTGCGCGGGTTCCGCGAAGGTGTTCGAACTGAGGACGAACTCCAGGGCATCCGGTCGAACTTGTTCGAAATGGGCCATGAGCGCCGCCAGCATACGGCGGCAGACTCCCCGCCCAGCGTGCTCCGGCGGCACGTGAACTGCCCATATGTACAGTCCCGAAACGTCCTGCAGGTTCACCGAAACACGCCCGACTGCGCGTCCATCTTCACAGGCAACGTAGTGCCGGTGCGGGTTCTCCTGGCGCCCAAACTGGAGCGCCGCCTCAGCCTTTGCCGGGTCTCGGAGGTACCTCACATCGAATGCGTGGTAGGGGAAGCCGCGCTCACCCCACTCCGCCATTTGGCGAATGAGTTCCGCATCCCACGCGCGCAACTCCAGGCCGAAACCGTCGATCGAGTTGGACGACGTGGCCGTCGCGGTCATTGGTTGGTCTCGTGCACCAGAAGTGAGGACTGGATTTTTGGCACGGCCAGAAGTTTAGCCGATTCCCGGCGTTTTCACTCGCGCACCAGTGAGCGAGACGGCCAGACATCGCGTAGGCTTCTCTCACCAACGAACCTCAAACCGGAGAATGCCGTGCCTGTTGCCAGCCGCGAAATCCATCTCATCAGCCGTCCCGACGGCATGCCCGTCGATTCTGACTTCGCTGTCATTGAGACCACCGTCCCAGATGCCGCCGAAGGCGAGATCCAGGTACAGAATCTCTACCTCTCCATTGACCCTGCGATGCGCCCACGCCTTTCCGTCGGCCAAGAGTTGCACGAAGCGATGGGCGGCGGTGCGATCGGGCGCGTGGTCCAATCGCGAAACCCGAAGTTCAAAGAGGGAGATCTCGTTCAGCACCGCTGGTCGTTCCGGGAGTACCTCAACTCTGACGGGCGTGGCGTTGCGAAGATGGACGTCGATCCCTCGCTCCCGCTGACGGTGTACATGCACGCTCTCGGCGGTTCCGGGTTCGTGGCCTACGGTGGGCTATTGGAGATCGGCAAGCTCCAGAACGGAGAGCAGGTCTTTGTTTCGACGGCCGCGGGCGCAGTCGGCTCGGTCGCCGTACAGGTGGCCAAGCTCAAGGGCTGCTACGTGATTGGCATCACCGGGTCGGACGAAAAGGTGCGGTGGCTACGAGATGACCTCGGGCTCGACGCGGTCATCAACTACAAAACCGAACCGATCCACAAGGCGCTCAAGTCTGCTGCGCCCAACGGCATCGATGTCTACTTCGACAACGTCGGCGGCGACCACCTGGACGCCGCTCTGCCGCGAATGAACACCCTCGGCCGCATCCCTGTCTGCGGAATGATCTCCGCGTACAACAACTTCGGCTCCATCTCAGCCCCAGTGACGCGCCTTTCGAACATTATCTACAGCCGCGTCATGCTTCGCGGCTTCGTCGCCACGGACTTTCTCCATCTGCGCGAACAGTTCGATGCCGAAATGACCGGGTGGCTAAAGAGCGGCCAGCTGAAGTACGAAGAGACCGTCTACGAAGGGATCGAAAACGCCCCTAGCGCCTTGATTGGCCTACTTAATGGCCTCAACACCGGCAAGATGATGGTCAAGCTGCGAGACTGAATCCGGACGACCCTAGATTCCGCAGATTCACGCTAAGAGGTGATTCCATGCCCGACGAAACCTTCCAATTCGCGTCCGCTGTTGACGCTCTTCCCATCACCGCCTACCGCTGGAACTGCGCGAAGCCGCGCTCAGTCGTCGTGGTTGCCCATGGAGCGGCGGAACACGCCCTTCGTTACGAGCGCTTCGCCCGCGCCCTGAACGGCGCCGGGATTGGCGTCTGGGCGATGGACCACCGAGGCCACGGCGCATCGCCCGGCCCGGGGGGGCTTGGCGACTTCGGCACCGGCGGTTGGGATGCGCTCGTTGCCGACATCCACCAGGTCGTCGCGATGGCCCACGAAGCACACCCCGGCCTGCCTCTCGCGGTGTTGGGCCACAGCATGGGTGCCGCCGCTGTGCAGCAGTACGCCCCAACCTGGTCCAGCGAAATCGACTCCCTGATCCTCTCGGGCTCCACAGCCAGGGATGTCCCACTTCCTGGCGAGACGCCGATGCGCGCCGATCCAAACGCGCCGTTTGAGCCCGCCCGAACGCCGTACGAATGGCTCAGCCGCGATTCAAATGAAGTAGACAAGTACATCGCCGACCCTCTCTGCGGCTTCAACATCTGGGCGAAGCGTCCAACGATGGGCGACCCGGCCCGGTTGGCCGACCCGGCCATCCTCAGCCGGATCCGATCAGACCTGCCCGTGCTCTTTGTTGCCGGCGACATGGACCCGATCAACCGCAAGCTTGAGGGACTGGCCTTGTTGGAGGCGCGCTGGCGAACGGCCGGTGTGAAGCAGATCGACAAGCTCTATTACGAGGGTGGGCGTCACGAAATGCTCAACGAAACTAACCGCGACGAGGTGACCACCGAGATCATCGGCTGGCTGGACGAGAACGTCGTCGAGCGCACCTGAGGCCTGGTCTACGCGAGCCGGTTCACCGTCGCCGCGATGTACTCCACGTCCTCTGGGCCAAGCTGCGGGTGCACAGGTAGCGAGAGCACATGCTGTGACGCCGCCTCGGCGACCGGGAAGCTGCCTTCGCCGAAGCCCATCTTCTTGATGATCGGCTGCTGGTGAATCGGGATCGGGTAGTGTACCGCCGAGCCGATCCCCGCCTCCTGCAACCTTCGCAAAAGCCCGTCGCGATCCTTGCCGACGCGGATCGTGAACTGGTGAAAGACGTGCCGGTCGCCTTCACGCACTTTTGGCGTCTCGGCGCTGCGGATCAGCCGCGAAAGCGCCTCGGCGTTCGCAATCCGTGCTTCGTTCCACGCTTCCAGGTGGCCTAGTTGAACCAGGCCAATCGCTCCGTTCACATCCTGCATGCGCCAGTTCAGCCCAAAGTACTCGTGCACGTAGCGCTGCTCCTGACCGTGGCTGCGAATGATCCGGCAGAGGCGCGCCACCTCGTCATCGTCAGTGGTGATGATTCCGCCCTCACCGGTGGTCATGTTCTTGGTGGGGTAGAAGCTGAAACAGCCCGTGCCGAAAGCACCAGCTCTTCGACCCTGGTGTTCGGCGCCGTGCGCCTGGGCAGCGTCCTCCACCAGCGCCAGCCCGTTGTCTTCGCAGATCTGGGCGATGTCAGCGATCCGCGCCGGATGCCCGAAGATGTGGACCGGCATCACGGCCTTCGTTTGGTCCGTGATCGCGTCTTCAAGCTCGTTGGGGTCCATGTTGAGGTCAAACGGATCCACGTCCACAAAGACCGGGGTGGCGCCGCAGGCGATGATGCTGGTCGCGGTCGCGATGAAGCTGAACGGGGTGGTAATGACCTCGTCGCCAGCACCTACCCCGTGCGCCTGGAGGGCCACGATCAGGGCTGCCGTGCCACTGTTTACGCCGATCGCGTGCTTCGTCCCGATGTACTCCGCGAAGGCTGTTTCGAAAGCTTCAGTGCGCGAACCCTGGGCAAGCTGACCGCTGTCCATGACCGCCATCACCGCTCGCTTCTCTTCTTCGCCGATCAGCGGCTTCGCGACCGGAATGTATGGGCGTTCAACGATGGTCATGGCGGTTCCTTTCGCTACGGGAGGGCGGTCCGAGGGGGTTGCGTCAGGCTGCGAGCGTAACAAGGCGAGCGTCTGTGCGCTGGTGGGCGCGGGCGTCTTTGGCGGCCGCATCGGCTTCCTTGATGGACCAAAATGAGAATTTGACCAGCCCTTGACGTCATGCCGTACGATGCGCTGGCTGCGAGAGGAGACATTCATGACACCCATTCCAGAAAGTGGTCCGTCAACCGAAGTGGATTTAGCGCCAAGCGTGCGGCCTGCTCCAAGCCCGCGGGCGGACCTCAAGACGGTCGCCTACTGGCTCTCGCTTGGCGCGGCGGCCGGTGGGCTTGGCGGGTTGCTCGTCGGGGGCGTGGGCGGGCGTCTGGCGATGTTCGTCCTGCGCCTGACTTCAGACGATTCCGTCCGGGGGATAGAGAGCGACGACGGGTTCACGATCGGGCGCTTCGACCTTCCCTCCACCCTTAGCCTGCTAGCGGTGACCACTGTGCTCGGGGCCATTGTCGGACTGATCGTTGTCTTCGGCCGGCCCTTCTTCCCGAAACGTGGCATGCCGTTCGCCTGGGCGCTCGCGGGCGCGATCACCGGGGGCGGCATCCTGATTCACAGTGACGGCGTCGATTTCACCCTCCTCGAACCGCACCTGCTCGCGATCGTTTTCTTCGTGGCCATTCCAGCCATCGGCGCCGGACTCATCGCGTGGCTTACGGAGGTCTACCCCAAGTTCTGGTGGCGCAAGCGCGCGCCGACAGTGCTCGCATGCATAGCGGCCGTCCCCATAGTCATCTTCTTCCCGATCGCGATCTTCGCCATATTGGTGGGCAGCATCTGGTTCCTGGCTATGCAGTGGCCAAGGGCCCGCAACGCCCCGGCGTGGAAGCCCGCCCGCGTAACGGCGATCGCCGCGTTCGCGTTCATCGTGGCGCTCGGCCTGCTCGACCTGACAAGCGACGTCCGGACGATTCTCTGAGACGTAAGCTAGAGTTCGGCAAGGCCCGAGTCCGTTGGACAGTAGGCCCGCCCGCAGGCCCCGCACTCCAGATTCTCTGATAGCCTCTGTGCGCAGACGCAGACCCAGCCGATCTGCCTCGCCGGTGTGCCAACTACCAGCACGTGGTCCGGCACGTCTTTTGTTACGACCGAGCCAGCGCCAATGAGCGCCCAGCGACCGATGGTTACGCCCGGCACTATGACTGAGCGCGCCCCGATAGCTGCGCCGTAGCGCACAAGTGACGGCCCAACGTGCCAGTCGTCGATCGTCTTGAGGGTCCCATCGGGGTTGATCGCACGCGGGAAACGGTCGTTCGTAAACACCACTTCAGGGCCTACGAAAACGCCATCTTCGAGTGTCACCCCTTCGTAGAGACACGAGTAGTTCTGCACCTTGCAGTTCGCCCCCACGGAGACTTCGGCGCCGACATAGACGCCTTTGCCGATGATGGAGCCCGGCCCGATGACTGCGCCTTCGCGTATCTGCGCCTGGTGCCAGATGCTCGCCCCTTCACCGATCGTCGCCCGTTCGCTAACGTCGGCGGTCGGATGCACTCGAAAGATCACAGAGCCGTCCGCTCACTCGACTTTTCTGCTGTCCCGTGCTCATCGCCGTCCAGCGAGTACTTCCGGGAGACGAGGTGGATGCGGCGGCGCAGCTCATGCTTATCGTTCCACATCCCGGCACGAATCTCTTCGATGATTCGAAGGATTTCGGACTCGGTGACGTCAACGCCGGCAATCAGGCGCGTCACCTTCGGGTGGTCCGTCACCTCGCTCTGCTCGAAGTCTGCGACGAGCTCTTCGCGCAGCTTTTCACCGGGACGCGGGCCAGTGAACACGACTTTGATGTCATCCCCGGGGCGCAATCCACGGAGGCGAATCATGCGTTCGGCCAGTTCGAGGATGTTGATTTCCTGGCCCATATCCAACATGTAGATGTTGCCATGACCACCAAACGTGCCCGCCTGGATGACCAGGCTGACCGCCTCCGGAATAGAGATGAAGTAGCGCATCATGTCCGGGTGCATCACTGTGACCGGGCCGCCGCGTTCAATCTGGCGCATGAAGGTCGGGACTACAGAGCCGCGGCTGCCCATCACGTTGCCAAACCGCACGGCCGAATAGGTGGTGAGTTCGCTAGTCTGCGCGAAGGCGAGGACGAGCAGTTCGGCGATGCGCTTGGTCGCACCCATGATGCTCGTGGGGCGCACCGCCTTATCGGTGGAAATGAGGACAAACCGGTCGGCCCCATAGGTCCTTGCCGCGCTGGCGACGTTCAGCGTCCCGAGGACGTTCACCCGGAACGCCTCATCCGGGTGCTCCTCCATCAAGGGCACGTGCTTGAGGGCTGCTGCGTGGTAGACCAGATCCGGGCGAACGCCATTGAAGATGTCGTCCACTTTTTCGAGATCGACGACATTTCCGACCCAAAGCCGAATGGTGGTCTCAGGCGAGACTCCGACCAACTCGAGCGACAGGTCATACAGTCCACTTTCGTTATTATCGAGAAGATGTAACTCGCGGGGGCCGAAGCTCAGCACCTGCCGACAGAGCTCTGAACCGATCGAACCAGCCGCGCCCGTGACCAACACAACCTTGTCCTGCACCGAGTGGCGACACGCCTCGTAATCCACCAGCACGGGCTCCCGCCCGAGCAGGTCCTCCAGGGTCAGTTCGCGTAGCGTGTCACCCTGGCCGGCATGCCCGAGCACCCAGTTGTCAACTCCCGGCACAATGCGGACCGGCACGTTGTTGCGCTGGCAGACGGCAACGATCGCGCGGACAAGCAAGCCGGGCGCCTGCGAAATGGCGATGGCGACCACTTCCACATCGTAGCGGCGGAGAAGCGCCTCGACTTCCGAAACGGTGCCGAGGACGCGGAGGCGATGGAGACGGCTGCGCTGCTTTTTCGGGTCATCGTCCACGAAGCCAACCGGCTGGTAGTTGAGCTGGGGCGTGTTCTGAAGTTCGCGCGCGAGAAGCTGACCGTTGTGGCCAGCACCAACGATCAGGAGGCGTCTCGATGCACCGGCGGCCCACGGCATGCGCAACAGTAATCGCGTCCGCATCTTCACGAAGGCCATTCCGGGAAAGACGAGCGCACCCGAGATGAGCACCACGGACTGGGGTAATTCGCGATCCTGGACCCAGATGTTGATTCCGAAGACAAGGACCGTAACGACGAGGATCGGGCGGAAGAGCGCAATGATGTCGCCGAGGCTGCCGTACGCCCAAACGGTGCGGTAGACGCCGAAGACAAGGTTGCCGCCAATGTAGGCGATGATGATCAAGGGCAGCACGCGTCCCACGAACTGGCCGTTGGCGTGCGGTACGCTCGCATCGAAGCGAAGGAGGAGGGCTGCCACGTAGGCGGTGATAACCACCAGCGCGTCAAGGAGCATTGCTCCACCCGCGTGTGCCGCGTCCCCATTCAGCATGCGCGAAACGAAACTCACCGGCTGCGACTCTGGGTGTGCAGCCCTGGTCATCGCGCCCCGCTCCCGCGCAGGACGGTGCCCGCGGTGCGCCAGAGAATCTGGAGGTCGGTCAACATCGAGTGCCGATCCACGTACGCGAGATCGTAGGTCGCGATTTCGTCATAGGTCAAATCCGAACGTCCACTCACCTGCGCCAGTCCAGCGATGCCGGGACGCACATCGTGGCGCCGACGGTAGCGTTCCGGGTACTGGAGCACGATCTCGGGGATCTCGGGCCGCGGACCAACGATGCTCATCTCCCCCTTCAGCACGTTCCACAGGTTCGGAAGCTCGTCGACACTCGTGCGGCGGGCGAATGCTCCCCACCGGGTGATGCGTGGGTCACGTTGATACGCCGGTGCGAAAACGAATGTATCCCAGTCATCAATCGTCCAATCAGGCTCTTCGCCCGGACGGGCATAGCGCATGGTGCGCAGCTTGAGCATCCGAAATGGCCTCCCGTTGAGGCCAACCCGCTCCTGCGCGAAGAACGGCCACCCGCGCAGTTCGCAAGCAAGAACCGTGGCCATTACCGCTATCAGGAGTAGCGCGAACGGCGCCGACAGGAGCGTCAGCGTCACGTCAAAGATGCGCTTGCCCATCAGAAGAGGCTAAGGCAATGGCTCCGTATGCCCCAGAAACCGGATTCAACCCGTCAGTTCGCGATAGACTGAGACGGTCTCCTCTGCCGCTTTGAACCAGCTGAACTCGGCCGCATGTTCCGTCCCGCGGGCGGCCCAATCGACCCGCAGGCTGGGCTGACGAATCAACCTCTCCGCGGACTCGGCAATTGCCTTCGGGTCGCGGAGCGGCACAAACAGCGCGGAATCAGCGAGCACCTCCTGCATCGCCTGGGCGCGCGTCACAATTACTGGCGTCCCGCAGGCCATCGCCTCGAGCGGCGGTAGCCCGAAGCCCTCGTAGAGGGAGGGAAAGATGAGCGCGATGGAGCCACTGTAGAGCGCACACAACTGCGCGTCGCTGACGTAGCCAACGAAGGCGACACAGTCTTCGACACCGAGCCGCGTAGCTTCTCGGCGGAGTGGCGCAGTGAGCGGTCCGGCGTTGCCAGCGAGCACAAGTTGCACCGCGAGGCCACGCTCTCGGAGCAGCGCCAGCGCCCTCAGCGCGTCTACCGCGCGTTTGCCGGGCTCAGCTGTCCCGACGCAGAGCAGATACGGCGATTCGATTCCGAGGTTTGCGAGGGTCACCTGAATCTCCTCCGGTGCCGCCGGGGCGATTCCCGCGCGCTGCGCCTCGGCAACCACACGAATGCGTTCAGGGGGGTAGCCCAAGAATCGCACAACGTCACCTGCCACGGCGCGCGAGGGCACGATGATGCGTTCGGCGCGAGTTGCAGTGCGGGCCAGCGCCCGGTAGTACCAGCGGTGCCTCCGCGAGTACCGGCGGGGCAGGCGGAAAAACGTCAGGTCATGGACAGTCGCCACCCGCGGCGCGCGGGATCGAAGCGGGGTGGCGAAATGCGCGCCGTGATAGACCTCCGACTCTCGCAGCAGTGTCGGCATTCGGATCTGCTCCCATGCGCTCCGAACGGCGGCGCCATTCCCCGGTGAGCGAACCATCTCCGCGCCAGTGATCGTGCAGGTGGATGGCGCCGCGATTGTCAACGCGACGTCGTTTCGCGCAATCAACGCACGCGCCAGCTCAAGCGTGTACACGCCCGCACCCGCGGGCTGGGCGGGCATACCACTGGCGTTCAGAAACACGCGCAGGCGGTCGGAAGTCACGCTTCGCAGGCTACGGGAGCCGTGTCCAACGCTGTACCGGCTATACTTCGGCCCGTATGAAGGGCGTTGTCCTCGCAGGCGGAAAAGGGAGCAGATTGCGCCCCTTCACGTACTCGGGCGCAAAGCAGCTCGTGCCCATTGCCAACACGCCTGTGCTCTACTTCCCAGTCCGCCAACTGGTGGAGGCTGGCATAACGGAGATCGCGATGGTTGTGGGGGACACCGAGTCCCAGATTCGCGAGGCCATGGGCGATGGTTCGACGTTTGGTGCGCGATTCACTTACGTTCGCCAGGATGCCCCGCTCGGGATAGCCCACGGTGCACTGGTCTGTCGCGACTTTATTGGCGCC
>JBDUAL010000247.1:0-3930 GCA_040004685.1 Anaerolineaceae bacterium
GCTCCTCGATCTGATCTACGGCGAGTATCACGCGCGCCTGCGAGGGAATCGCGCGTCCGTAGACGTTCGCTGGCAAAACACCGGTGCGGCGAAGCTGCTTGACCTTCTTACCGAGCACTGTTCGGGGAGACGCTTGAATAACAGCACGTTCTGCCATGGGGAACCTACCTCTTCGCCACGCTCATTACGTCGCGCAACTGTTCTAGGCTACAAGAACCGCCCGAACGGGCAACCATAACGGGGCTGCCGAGAGGCGGACACAGCGTGAGGGCCTCCCACAAGGGCGACCCTCACGGCGCTCAATCTCAGCGCTGAAGAGCGAACTACTGTAGAGCGGCGACCTTGGCGCGAGCAGCTGCTTTATCGCTAAACCACAACACGTTGATCTCCTTGAATGCCGCTTGGTCGGCGGGCACATCGTCCTCAGCGAAGATCGCCGTCACTGGGCAAGCGGGTTCGCAGGCGCAGCAGTCGATGCATTCGTCCGGGTTGATGTAGAGAATCTTGTCCTCGCCTCATCAAAGTGAATGCAATCAACCGGGCAAACTTCAACGCAGGCCTGATCCTGTACATCGATGCATGGGCTGGTGATGGTGTACGTCATGCGGCAGTTCCTTCTCCTCGATTGACGCCTAACGGCGCCGTCGGCCACCGGATACTACTACCCGTGCCGAAGTGTGTGAAGCGAATGTACAATGTGGTCGCCCGGCTATGCCGTCCTGTGGCAACCGCTATGCCCTGGAGGCTACGGGCTCGCCCGATCTCATGTCCACCGCGTGGAAGCGCCCCGCCTTCAGCTCCACTATTAACTCCCGCTCGTCGTGGATCTCCGCTTCGAAGTAGGTCGCGCACTTACCGACATCGCTGATTGCGTGGGAGTCCGTCCCGCCGGTCCCTTTCAGTTCCATCATCTCGCAGAGTTTTCGCGAGAACTCGTTCTCCTTGTCACTCCCGCGGCCATTGACCTCTTCCAGACCGTGGACGTACTGGTACGCCGGGTTGCGGCTCGCCTTTTCCAGCGCGGCGCGGTATTCCTCGTCGTTACGGCTGAACCAGGGCATCTGGCGCCGATAGGGGTGAGCTGCCACCAGCGCACCCTCGGCCTTCTCCGTATACCCGGCCAGTTCGCGCGACCGGTGCATCCCGAACACGTATTTGTCGATCCCGAAGGCCAGGATGTGCCCATCATCCGTACTGATTTCTACGCCCGCTAGCACGAGGAAGTCATGCTTCGCGCGCAACTCTTCAACGGACTTGTAGTCCCAGACTGTGTCGTGCTCGGTAAACACTATGGCGTCCAGGCCGCTCTGTTTTGCCCGGACGATCAGATCGTCGGGATTGAGGACGCTGTCGTGGGATCGGGGCCAAGTGTGAGCGTGAAGGTCAATAAGCATGGTGACGATCCGTACTATAGCTATCTGACTCTGCCGCGGGCAACGCAAGGCGTGGCGCCATGTCACGTCTCGCCGTACGGACGAACTTGATCCGCTCCTCAATTGCCTCGACGATGCGCGTGACGCGCTCGCCGAAAATGATCTAACGGAGGAGGGGACCAGTGAGGCTGATGTTGGTCATCGCGGGCGGTGGACTCGGTTCCGCCGGCCGATACCTCGTCAGCCTCTGGATGGCCGACCACGCTGGAACGGCGTTCCCCTGGGGCACGCTCAGCGTAAACATCGCCGGCTCGTTCCTCATCGGGCTGCTGGCCACGCTCGCCGACGAGTCCGGCAAGTTCGGCGTGGACACAAGACTGTTTCTCATAGGCGGTGTGCTCGGCGGCTTCACCACGTTCTCGGCCTTTTCCCTCGAATCGTGGCGACTCCTGGATCACGGCGACCCGGCACGCGCCATGCTCTACGTGGTCTCCAGCGTCGGCCTTGCGCTCGCGGCGGCGGTGGCTGGCGTGTTTCTCGCTCGCGTGGTCATTTGAATTACCGCCACGGTTCGTGCTGTGACGCGCCGGTACGGCGGGATCATGGAGCCGAACATCGGAATGCCTGACTAGCGGCCCCGGCGTCGCTTCACCTGCTCAATTCGCGCCAGCCGCTGGTTTGGCTCTTTGCCTTTGAACTTCGGCTGATAGTCGCTGACGCGCCCCTGGATCTGGGCGGCGTGCTGGCGGTCATGCCGGTAGAACGAACGCAGCCACTGCAACACGCTCAGCGAACCGAACACCGGGCTGTTGCCCTTGCGCTCGAAAGCCTCCAGCGGGATGCCGTCGATCAGGCCGAACGTATAGGCCCGCTCCAACTCCAGGTTCCGGAGCAGCGCCTCGACTGAGTAGCCATTCGCATCTTCGATCGCGACGTCCACCCGCTGCCACGGAATGCCGGCGAGGTCAGCGCCATCTTCAGCCAGCGCCGCGCGCACCCAGGCGTCGTAGCTCCGCTCCATCTCGCCCAGGTGCGCCAGCTGTTCGAGAGCGGTCCACTGCTCTTCACCTTCGGCATCCACGGGGACGCGCACCGCATCTTCTACGGTCAACTGTTTTGCCGCGTCTACCAGTTCGGCCCGTTGCTCGCGCATCTTCTGCTTCAGTTCTTCGACCTGTTCGAGCGTTGCCATCGCGGGTCCTCCAGGAATTCGAGGCTCAGTTTCCGCGGGCGGCGCGGTCCGCTGCGAGCGTCTTCAGTGAGTCTTGCTCGACGAGAAGCACGTGCTTCGCAACGGCGCGGTAGCTCCAGGCGCCGGGCGCGGTCTCCGCGTTGAACTCCTCAGCCGTCATCCCGATGAACGAACCAATGAATCGAGCGCGCTCCTCCAGCCACTCAGCGACGAGCCGTTCCAGCGGTGAGGCTGTCTTTCGCGCTTCGTAGCGGCCCTCTATCACCTGCCCCGCGTGGATCTTTTCGTGGTCAAGGTCGTTGGTGATCAGCGCCCAGAGGTCTCGCCCCTGTGCGCAGACGTGCGACGAGGCCAGCACGAGTTCGTCGTCCGAAAGCGCCAGGAGCGCCTCGGTCGTCGCCAGGGTCGACTCGAGCAATTCGCGGATAGTCTCGCGGACAGTAGCAGCCAACGGGCGCCTCCAAATGCCGGGGTGAGACCAGTCTAGGCCACGGCGTTCGCTTGCGGACAACGGTTGCCATGCGAAAGTGAAACGGAGATGGCCTTCAAGAGACTCTTTGCGCATCGTGGCCCGCGTTTCGCCGCCGATTGGCTGGTCGTTGGGATCGGCAATCCTGGCGAAGAGTACGCGCGCACCCGCCACAACATCGGCTTCTGGGTAGTGAACGAACTGGCCAAGCGGGCCCGTACGCAGCCGAAGTCCACGGGCAGCACGATGGCTATCGCCGTCGGCAACCTCGCCGAACAGCGCGTCGCGTTCGTCAAACCGAAGACTTTCGTCAACCTGAGCGGCAAGGCCGTCTCCCAAGCGATGCAGTGGACCGGCAGCGACCTCGCTCACACCATCATCCTCTACGACGACCTCGACCTCGCCGTCGGCGCGATGCGCATCCGCGAGGGCGGTGGAGCGGGTGGCCACAACGGCTTGAAGAGCATCGGCGGCGCAGTCGGCATGGGGTTCATCCGGCTGCGTATTGGCATTGGGCGTCCATCGGTCAACGGCGAACCGACGTGGGAGCCCGAGCACGTCGCGGCGTACGTCCTCAGTGTCCCGAGTGGCGAGGACAAACGCGCCCTCGATGCGGCCACCGCGCGTGCCGCGGACGCCGTGGAGGCGATCCTGCGCGAAGGGGCCGAAGCCGCCGGGAGCAAGTTCAACAAGAAGTAGGCGGTTGGCGGGCTACATTCGGGCGATGCGATATCTGCCGTTCTTGTATTCCTGATTCCGCACCCGTATCGTGGCGGACGGCGAAAGGAGTGTCATGGGCGCCAATAGTGAATTAGCAGAGAGATACGTCGCGGCGGCGGCGGCTGGTGATACGGATAGCGTGGGCAGAATGTGCGCCCCCGGCTTTCAGCTCGGCC
>JBDUAL010000009.1:0-13301 GCA_040004685.1 Anaerolineaceae bacterium
GGGTGGGGGGTGGTTCGTTCCCGGCGCCGTTCCCGGAACCCATGCAAATTGCATGCAACCGTCGTGTCATGCATTATGCATGGATGGAGTCAGCCGAATTCACTGCGGTCCGCGTCACCCTTGGGCTATCGCAGGCCGGCATCGCCAGCGCGCTTGGCGTTGATCAGGGCACTATTAGCCGCTGGGAATCCGGTAAGGGGCGCATCCCTGCCGCCATCGATCTCGCGCTCGTCACCCTCAAGGAGAACACTCACCCGATGCCAGATATCGCCCGCCCCCGAATCCTGATCGCCGACCCGATCGCCGCCGAAGGCATCGAGATGCTCCGCTCTGCCGGGGATGTCGACGTTCGAACCGGCCTTCCGGCAGACACGCTCATCTCGGTCATCGGCTCCTATGACGCGCTCGTGGTGCGAAGCGAGACGAAGGTGACACGGGCAGTGATCGAAGCCGCCACAGGGCTGGTGGTCATCGGTCGTGCTGGCGTCGGCGTCGACAACATTGACATCCCGGCAGCGACGGAGCGCGGCGTTATCGTGGTGAACGCGCCGCAGGGAAACACGATCGCTGCCGCGGAACACTCCATCGCCCTTTTGCTGGCGCTCGCCCGGCACGTTCCCCAGGCCGACGCTTCCATGCGCGCCGGAAAGTGGGATCGCAAAACCTACGTCGGCACCGAAATCCGCGGCAAGACGCTCGGCATTGTTGGCCTCGGCAAGATCGGTTCTGAAGTCGCTCGACGGGCGGTGGCAATGGAGATGCGCGTTCTCGCCGCGGACCCCTTCGTTCCCGTTGAGCGAGCGAACGCGATTGGCGTCGAATCGGTCGATTTCGAACAACTGATCATGCTGTCGGACTTCATCACGGTGCACCCCCCGCTCACCGCAAGCACCAACGGGATGATCGGCGCTGAACAGCTCGCCAAGATGAAGGACGGCGTCCGCCTGATTAACGTCGCGCGTGGAGGGATCATCGATGAGGCGGCGCTGGCGGCCGCCGTTGCCAGCGGCAAGGTTGCTGGGGCCGCAATCGACGTCTTCACTGCTGAGCCGCCGGGGGAAAACCCACTCCTGACCGACCCCCGGATCATCATCACGCCCCACCTGGGCGCCTCCACAGCCGAAGCCCAGGAGCGGGTCGCGCTTGATGTCGCGGAACAGATCGTCGAAATCTTCGCCGGCAAGCCGGCGCGGTACGCGGTGAACGCGCCGATGCTCGCCCCCGAAACGCTCAAGGTTGTTGGTCCCTACATGGCAGTCGCCGAGACCGTTGGCAGCATCGCCACGCAGCTGGTGACCGGCAAGCTCGCTTCCATCCAGATCGACTACTTCGGCGAAATCGCCGACTTCGACGTCACTCCGCTGAAAGCGTCAGTGATCCGCGGCCTGATGAAGCCGATCAGCGAAGAGAACGTGAACATCGTCAACGCCAGCCTGGTCGCCCAGTCGCGCGGCTGGAACATTGACGAGCGCTTGCGCTCATCCCACGAGGTTTTCTTGAACCTAATCCAGGTCAAGGTTCAGACGAGCGAGTCGGAAGTGACCGTTGCGGGGACGGTCGAACACGGACAGCCGCACGTCGTCATCCTCAACGGGCTCGATGTGGACCTCACGTCAAATCCTGGGACGTTCCTTCTCGCCTGCGACAACGAAGACCGGCCCGGCATGATCGGGAAGATCGGCACCCTGCTCGGCGGGTTCGATATCAACATCCGTTCGATGCAGGTCGGCCGCCGTGCCATCCGCGCCCGCGCCCTGATGCTTGTAGGCGTAGACGAAGCACCGACCGACGAACAGATCGCCGAGATTGAAGCGATCGACGGGATCTATAACGTCCGCGTCGTGGCCCTCTAACAGCGGTCGCTCCGAAGCCCCCGCCCAGCGCCCTTAGCGCCTACAGCTCGTGCAGCAGCTCCACGATGGCGGGCAAGGCGACGCCCGCTGACGCCCGCACGATGACGTCGGCAATGTCGGAGAGTGCCGTCTCATGCGGGTTGACTTCGATGAGCGGTGCGCCCCGGCGCTTCGCCATCACCGGCAAGTCTGCCGCCGGGTAGACCACAGCGGATGTCCCCACCGCCAAGAAGATGTCGGCCAGCGCCGACTGTTTGTAACACTCTCGTAGGGCATCGTCCGGGATCGGCTCGCCGAACATGACAGTGTCATTCTTCAGAACTCCGCCGCAATCCAGGCAGAGTGGGGGCAGACGGCCGAGTTCAGTGTTGACCAGCAGCCTCCGGATGCCGCAGTTCATGCAGCGCACTTTTGCCCGATTCCCGTGAATCTCGGTCACCGACCGTGATCCTGCGAGCTGATGCAGGTTGTCGATGTTCTGCGTGACCACATGCGCTAGCCGTCCCATCGCCTCCAGGTCTGCCATCGCGACGTGCCCCTGGTTCGGTTCGGCCACCTCGATCGCCCGCCCAAACTCAGTCCCCTCGCGCCGCTCCAGGGCCAGCTCCCACCACTCACGCGGATCGCTACAGAACATCTCCCAGCCGTCGATCGTCGGCTCCCCGAATTTGGTCCACAGTCCGTTCGCTCCGCGATAGGTTGGGATTCCGCTTTCCGCTGAAAGACCGGCCCCGGACAGGGCAACGGCGTGGTGGCTGCGCTTCAGCAACGCGGCGGCGGCCCTGATCGAGCTGTCTAGTGTCCCGGAATCGCTATTTGCGCTCACGCCTCAAGATCTCCTCAGTAGGGAGATGGTACGCCACCTCAGATTCGAAAGCTGCCACTTGCGCCGCCTGCTCGGTCGCATCCCATCCAAGCACAACGCCTGCCAGCCCCGCCACTTCAACATGGCAACACAACCCGCGGCACGACCCCCAGGAGATCCCCGTGCGACGCATCATCAAGTCCGAGAGCGTTTCCACGCATTCGGTCTCCGCGCTGTACAGCACCTGACCGGCGATTGCGTGGCTGTGCGGACAGATCACCTCCCGTCCGGCGGCGACCACTTGCTGGATTGCCGCGCCGTAAACCCGCAGATGCTTCTTCACATCTAGCGGCAATCCCGTGGCTCGGAGCGTGGCTGCCCAATCGCCAACTTCCGATTCCTCGCGCGCGAGGCGCTGGCGAGGTGGGTTGAGACGCTCCGCAACCTCCTCGGCGAGCGGCCGAAACGTGCTCAACTTTCCGCCAACCACGCTGAAGACGCCTCGCGCGCCCCCGAGCCTCTCATGGGATATCAACTCATGCCGGCGGCTGATCGCCGCCTCGGGCCCTCCGGCAACTTTTTGTAGCGGTCGTAGTCCGGCGTAGGCATACCGCACCTTCTGACGTGTGATATCCAACCCTGGCATCAGTTCCCGCGCCTCGGCTACGAGATAGTCGATGTCCTCTGCAACCGGTCGTATCTCCGACGGACGGCCGTCAAACCGGTCGTCTGTCGTTCCGATCAACAGCAAGCCATTCTGGGGTACCGCGAAAAACACGCGGCCGTCGCTCTTGGCGGTGGAGAACACCGCGTCACCGCCCATCGGCCTGTCCAGTTCAACAACGATGTGCGTCCCGCGGGTCACTCCCAGGAGTTGGGCGGGCGGCAGGTCGCCGAGTTCGTTGACAGCGTCCACCCACGGGCCGGCCGCGTTCACCACGGCCTTCGCTGGAACGGTGTACCGCTCACCGCGGTGCTCTACTTCAATCGCTGATGCGGCGCCGTCCGTGACGATCACTCGCAATACGCGCGCGTGATTGTGGATAGCTGCTCCCTGCGCCCGCGCTTCCAGGGCCATCTCCAGGGCCAGTCGCTCCGGCGCGATCACCCGTGCGTCGAAAAAGGTGAAGCCCCCACGGGAACCGTTCGGCAGGAACGGCGCAAGTTCGTGCAGTCGCACGTCCGGCAATTTTCGATGCGAGGGAACGCCCCGGTAGAGAGAGAGCAGATCGTACGCCGCCAACCCGAGGCGAAGCTGCCAGGCCGGGCGCCTCGTCCACGGCAACATTGGCAGGATGAATCGCTGAGGCTTCACGAGGTGGGGTCGCGTTTTCAGGAGCCATGCCCGTTCGCGCAACGATTCGAACACCAGCCGAACGTCGCCGTGCTCCAGGTACCGTAGCCCACCATGGATCAGCTTCGTGGACCGCCACGTCGTGCCGAATCCGAAGTCGTCGGCTTCGAACAACCCAACCCGGAGGCCGCGCGCCGCCGCCTCTTCGGCGATTCCGCAGCCGTTGATACCGCCGCCGATGATCGCCAGTTCTAATGGCCGTCCCGCCGCGAGTTCTGCCAGCGTCACCTTGGCGCTGCCCATCCGAGTGTCCGCTCGACGGCCCGCCGCCAGTCACTCAGCCGCTGGCCACGGTCGTATGGCGACATCTGTGGTTCGAACACGCGCTCATCGTCCACCATCGCCGAGATCTCCTCACGGCTGGACCAAACACCGGACTGGAGCCCGGCGAGATACGCTGCCCCCATTGCCGTTGTTTCGACGTTGCGCGGCCGAACTACCTGGATCCCGGCGAAGTCGGCCTGCATCTGCATCAATAAGTTGTTTCGTGCCGCCCCGCCGTCCACTCGCAACGTGGCAATCGGCCTGGCGAGGTCTGCGTTCATCGCGCCGATCAGTTCGGTGCTCGAGAGCGCAATCGCCTCGAGTGCTGCCCGAGCAATGTGCGCTTTTGTCGTCCCCCGCGTGAGTCCCAAAATCGCCCCTCGCGCGTGCGGATCCCAATCCGGTGCACCAAGGCCGGTAAACGCTGGTATCACCACCACTCCCGCGTTGTCGGGCACACTCGCTGCCAGCGCCTCGATGTCGTCCGAGCGTTCTATCAACCCGAGCTCGTCGCGGAGCCACTGCACCAGCGCGCCGGCTACGAATACTGACCCTTCGAGTACGTATTCGGGTCCGCTCGCCCCGGCCCCAGCGCCGATCGAAGTCAACATTCCCGTTGTTGAGGCGGTGGCGCTGCGCCCGCTGTTCGCCAGCAGGAAGCAGCCAGTGCCGTAGGAGTTCTTCGCGGACCCAACCGTAAACCCGCCCTGCCCAAACAGTGCAGCCTGCTGATCACCCGCTACACCGCTGATCGGTAGCGCTGCGCCCAACACGTCCGTGGACGTAGTACCGAACGCAGATTGGGATGGTTGAGGAGTGGCCAGCATCGCGCGCGGGACATCGAGCATCTCACAGAGTTCGTCGTCCCAGCGGCCCCGGCGAATGTTGAAGAGAAGCGTTCGGCTGGCGTTCGTGTAGTCCGTGACGTGGCGTTCACCGGCGGTCAATTTCCAGATTAGCCACGAATCGACGGTTCCCGCGCACACTTCGCCCGCAAACGCTCGGCGCCGCAACTCCGGGTCGCTGCGCAACAACCACGCCAGCTTCGTGCCACTGAAATAGGGGTCCAACTTGAGTCCGGTCAGCCGCTGCACTGCCTCTTCGTGGCGGGCCGAGCGGAGCTCGTCACAGATTCCCGCGGTTCGCCGGTCCTGCCAAACGATCGCCGGCGCCAACGGCTCGCCGGTCGTTCTATCCCACATCACAACCGTTTCGCGTTGATTTGTGATTCCCACGCAGCAAAGCTCGCGCGGTACCAAGCCAGCACCCGCCAACGCGACGGCAATGGCATCCTGTGTCGACTCCCAGATCTCGAGAGGGTCGTGCTCGACCCATCCCGGTTGCGGATAATGCTGGGCGAACGGCTGCTGGCCCGTGGCCACTACGGCTCCGCCAGCATCAACGATGAGAGCCCGCGAACTCGTTGTTCCCTGGTCGATCGTCAGGACGTAGGGACCCGAGGGTTTGGCGTTCACTTGGCGATTGTCCACGCGGACAGACCACCGGTCGATCCTTGGCTCACTCGTGTCTGCCGCTCAGAGTCTCCAGCCGCTCGACCTTATCGCGGAGCTCGCCGTTCTGCTGGCGTAGCTTTTCGAACTCTTCGCGGAGCGCCTTTACCTCGGTAGTGGTCTCGCCGCCTTTCCGCAACCTTCCGGCAGCCTCGCGAGCGGTACGGACCCCGCGGCCGTCCAGCTCCTTCGCCGCCATGTTCTCCAGTGCGGCCATTTGGTCCTCCGCACGAATCGTCACCAAGGCATTTGCGGCTGCAATCCTCACCCGGAAATCCGGATCGTTGGTGAAGTAGGCAAGCGTTTCACCAAGCGCCTTCTTCCGGTTCTCGAAGAACCGGCCAAGTCTTCCGAGCGCGCTGATTGCCACCTGCCGCGCCTGTGCGGGCGCGCCATACTCCGCCGCCGCGAGGATCTCGTCCAGACCTTCTTCGTCGCGCAGTTCCACGAACCCGTTGATGCAACCCTGCCGCACGATCTCGCGGTACGACGGCCGCTTGATGTTCGTCTTGAGAACCTCTAGCGATCCCGGCAGCCGCAGCTTTCCAATCGACCTGTTCGCCTCAGACTCCACGAAATAGGACGCGTCCCGCTTGGCAAGCGGTACGAGCGCGGCGAACACTCCCTCGTTCCCCGTGAACTCTCCCAACGCCGCAACGACGGCCCTCCGCGCCTTCGGATGCCGAACGTTCAGCGTCCGCAGCAGCGCTTCCCGCGCAGCCGAACTCCGGGCTACGCCAAGCGCCTTCGCCGCGGCTGCCTGCACGCTCCAGTGTTTGTCACCCGTCACAGCGTCTTCCAGCGCGGCGATCGCCTCAGATCCGCCTTTCTTGCCAAGGTCGGCTGCCGCACGCTGCCGTCCCGCAATGTCGTCGTCAAGGCGCAGCTGAAGCCGCAGTTCGCCAGTCGACTTCTCGAAATCGAGCTCCTTCAGCACCCAGTTGTACGGATCAAAGCGGCACAGGTCGGGCTTCGCCGAGAGCGGAAACACGAACGTCTGCTCCCGTTGATTGACCTCAACCTTGAACGCCGTGGGCTTCGCTCGGCCCGTTCGGAAGTCAACGCTCAGTGGCGCGCGAAACACGGAAGGCGTGCCATCGTCCGTACTCTGAGTCTGTTTCACGGACAGCGTCGCTAGCTTCGCCTCTTCGTCCCAGGCCCAGCTCACCTTGAACGTCGGGTGCCCTGGGCGGTAAACCCACTGGTCAAAAAACCACTCCATGTTTCGACCGGTCTCCGCCGCGATTGCATTGACCAGGTCCTGGGTGATCACACTGTGGTCCTGGTTGTCACGGGTATAGCGCTGAATTGACCGGAAGAACTGTTCGTCCCCAAGGACGCCACGCAGCGTATGCAGGACAACGCTCCCCTTTTCGTACAGGTGGCGGTCGAAAATATCGATCGGTTGGTGAAAGACGTTCGTCACAATCGGTCGACGGTAGCGTTCCTCCACGTAGAGGTTCGTATTCTCAATCGCTCCCCGGCGATACTCGTCCACTCCCGTGAATCGTTCGTCCCAGAGCATTTCCATGTATGTCGCGAAGCTCTCGTTCAGCCAGCCGTGCGACCAGTCGCGACAGGTGAGCAAGTCGCCGTACCACATGTGAGCGAGCTCGTGCGAGATCAATGGGTCGCTCGAGTAGTCCTTCGTCGTCTTCTTGTCGACGAGGATCGTCTCAGTCATCGTCGTTGCGCTGGTGTTCTCCATCCCGCCGAAAACGAAATCGCGGACGACGATCTGGCTGTACTTCGCCCACGGGTAGGCCACACCCGTGATCTCTTCGAATACGCGAATCATTTCCGGAGTGTTCTTGAAGGTGAGTTCTCCGCGAGCCAGATCCTTCGGCTCTACGAAGTAGTCCACGTTGAGTCCGTTGTGACTCGCTTCGATCCGGCTGAACTCTCCCGCGGCCAGCGTCATGACGTACGTCGAATGTGGGCGGTCCTGGTGCCAGTGGAAGGTTTTGGTCCCGTCCTTGTTCTTCTTCTCCCGCAGCAATCGCCCGTTGGACAGCGCGAACCAGGTACCGGGTACGGTCGCTATCATCTCGGTTGTTTGCTTCTCGCTCGGGTGGTCGAAGCATGGGATCCAGTAGCGAGTGTCTTCGTCCTGGCACTGAGACCAGACTTGCGTGGGCTTTTCCGGGTAGCCCTCGTCCGGCGAAATGAAGTAGAGGCCGATGCGAGGCGTTGCCGCGTACTGGATCGCCACCAAGACCTCCTGCCCTTTCTTTCTCGCGCCGAGGTCGACGAAAAGCTTCGCCCCGTCGTAGCGATAGTGAGCAGCCTGCTTCGCCACCAGCACCGACTGAATCTCCATGTCGATGGCATCGAACTCTGCCGTCGTTCTGCCGTCGTTCATCGGCGCGACCGTATGCGTGACCGTTCCCCTAACACCCTTGTTCAGCACATCGAGGCGGACATCCACCTTCATGTGTAGAACGTCGACCACCCGGTCGCGCGGCCATACGGCGCGATCCCCGGGCAGGGCGTGCGGCGGCGTTTTGTCATCCACCCAGTCGTTGAGTCGAATGCAACTCGGCATGTGTCGCCTCCCGAAACCATCTTGTAGGACGAAATGCTACGGACGGCCCACCTAACGGTCATGACCCTAACTGGCCCCGCGCTCAAGGCAAGAACCGCGTCCCTCGTCTTCTGGAAAGCCGCATGGTTATCTCGCAGGTTGCAGGCTTCTTTCGTGCAGACGGGCGTGCCGTCCTTCGGACAGAAAGCAGGTCAGCCCGAAAGCTCCTGCGCCAGCTGCAGAAGAGCGTACTCCGGACGGGGATGCTTGAAGCGCACGACGTCGACCAATGGCACCTCGAGCGAACGCCCACCCTGGCGGCCAATCATCATCCCGGTTCGTCCCGAACAGAGCGCTTCTACCGCCAGCGCGCCCGCCTCGGCCGCGATGATTCGATCTCGTGCGCTCGGCCGCCCGCCTCTCTGCACGTGCCCGAGAACCACCACGCGGTAAGGATGATCGATCGCTTTCGACATTCGCTCAGCCACCGCGAACGCCCCACCCGCCTCCTCGCCCTCGGCGACGACGATGATGTGGCTCCGCTTACCCCGCTCGATGGATTCCCTGAGCTGTCCCGCAAGTTCGTCAAATTCGCTCTGTGCCTCGGGTACGAGGACTCCCGCCGCCCCGGCCGCAAGCGCCGTCTGCAAGGCCAGCGCCCCGCTCGTTCGACCCATCACCTCAACGAAGAACATCATTCCAGTGGACTCGCTCGTGTCCCGGACCTGATCAATTGCGAGCACCGCTGTGTTTAGCGCCGTGTCGAAGCCGATCGTCTCATCGGTCCCGTAGACATCGTTGTCGATCGTCCCAGGAATCCCCGCCACCAACAGGCCGTGCTCTTCCTCTAACGCCAAGGCCCCGCGGAAACTCCCGTCACCGCCAATCACAATCAGCGCTTCCACACCGTCCAACCGCATCTGCTGCACCGCAGCTGCTCGAGCTGTTGCGTCCAGGAATTTCGGACAGCGCGAGGTCCCGATGATCGTCCCGCCGCGCTGGATGATGTTTCCTACCGACCGGTCATCCAGTTCTTCGAACTCTCCCAAGACGAATCCCGTAAAGCCGTCCAGATAACCCACGACCGTGATCTGCCGCGAACTCGCGCTACGCACCGCCGCCCGGATCGCCGCGTTCATGCCAGGCGCGTCTCCGCCGCTGGTCAGGATGCCGATGCGTTCCATTCGTCCAATGTGCCTGCCGCAGCCGGTATCATGCAACACCGGACAAAGTGTGTTTACGCTTGCCGTTGCCCCTGCCAGGGAGTGCCTTCAAAGGTTCCGTGTCAACCGTGTCCCGTGGTTGCCGCTGCCGTTCCGCCTTCGTAGCATCGGCGGGTGGAGTGGCTTCGAATGTGGCCTGGTAAGACTCGCAAAGGGATCGTGCTCGCCGCCGCCATTGGGGTTCTTGTGGGCATCGGCCTGTTGACCGTCTTCCTCGCTGTTGGTTCTGCCAGTTCGTCCAAACGGGAACTTGTTAGGGCTGCTTCGGCGACGCCAGCGCCCCAGGAACCATCCGCCGCTTCGGCGGCCACCGATTCGCCTTCGCCCACGCCCACGCCCACGCCCACCACTTACTCCCACTTTGGTCTCCTTGATGGCGTCGAGATGACCGAAGAGGAGTGGGACGCGCGCAAGGACCTTCTTCCCCTTGCCGTGATGTTCGATAACAGCGACCAAGCTTTCCCTCATTCGGGCCTGGGGAGCGCCGACGTGATCTACGAGGCCTTCGTCGAAGGCGGCATCACGCGGCTCATGGCCGTTTACTGGCGCCGCAACGCCGACTACCTGGAGCCGATCCGCTCAGCTCGCACGCCGTTTGTGGTCTGGGCCGCCGAACTCGGCGCGCTTTTCGCCCACGCTGGCGGACCAAACACCGACGACGACGCCGATGCGATCGGCCAGATCGCCCGCTGGGGCGTGCGCGATCTCAACGCCTTTGGTCCCATCGCTGACGAGTACTACCGAGATCCTGATCGCGAAGGGCCGCACGACCTCGCGACGAGTACCGCCGCCTTGCGTGAGGGTGGCGTGCGTATGGGGTTCGCTGGTCCGCCCACCGTTGAGTCGTGGCTTTTCCGGGATTCGTCAACCGCTCCGCTCGCAGGCGTGGCCGCAGAGGGAATCGAAATCGACTTCGGCGAGCGCCGCTCCCAGTGGCAACTCATGCAGTACCGCTGGGACCAGTCCACCCGCACTTACAGCCGCCACCAGTACGGCGTGCAGCACCTGGATGGGCGAACCAGGGAGCCGCTCCGCTTCACCACCGTTATCGCGCTGCGCGCCCCGTTCGTAGTAGTTGATGATGAAGGCCACGTGGTTGTCGACCAGATCGGCTCCGGCAAAGCCACCGTTTTTAGCGACGGCCTGGCGGTCGACGCCATCTGGAAGAAGCCAGGCCGCGACGCCCGCACGCGGTTCTTCGATGCAAATGGCGCCGAAATCCAGTTTGCGCGGGGGCCAATCTTCATTGAGGTCATTGGGCCTGCCAGTTCCGTCCTCGTCAAAGCGCGGGCCGACGATCTTCCCGATCTGCCGCCCTACGTCGCTCCGCCACCGTTCGTCCCCACCCCTGAGCCGGAAGAAACGATTACAACTACGCCAACGCCGGGACCGACTTCCGCGGCCACCCAATCAGTTACGCCACCGGTCCCGACAAAGACACTCCCAACCGGAACGGCGGTTCCACCACCGACCACCACGGCAACGCCTCCGAGCACTCCCGTGCCACCGCCAACCGGCACCGTCGCCCAGCCTTGAATTGACGTCCTGGCATCACCCCTCGAACACCGGCGTTGTTTAGTGTGGGTGGTGACCGTTCGCCTTTACGCAGACGTGCCCGGCCGGGTCTATCGGGCCGGTGCAGAGCGGGCATGGCGGGCGTCCCGCAGCCACCACGTCGCTAATTCGCGTGCGTAGTTCGTAGCCCGTTCGGTAGTCGAATTCCATCTGGAGGAGAGTTGCGTCGCCATCACCTGGGTCTGCCGAGTCACCGGTGATCAGCACCACCCGCCTCGTCTCCCGGTTGAGTCCCATCGAAAGTTGGGCGATCTGGAGTTCCACCAGCGCGTCCAGCGGTAGCACTGGTTCCTGCCCGCGATCCTCGAGCGGCAGGCGCTGGTACTCGAATCCTTCGTCCTTGAGCATCGTCTCAATCGCTTCGCCGAGAGCGATCAGCTGTTCTTTTTCGAGCCAAAGCGTGGCCAGCTCGGATCTCTCATTCATCGCTCGCAGGCGAAAGCGCCGTTGGCCAGGCTGCCCGATAGCCTCCGCCGAGATATAGATCAACTCACCTAAATCGCGCGCATCTGCCATGACCCCTGATCCTACGCACCTCCGGCGTTCCCGTCGCCGCCGACTTCCATGCGGGAATCTTCACACTCCCCGCGAAACACGTCATAAAGTGTCGCGGACGCTCCTTATGGTCGGTCTCCGAGGTAATCCACGCCTGCCTCATCTCCACTTTCGAGAGCCTGAGGTGCTCAGTGACCGAACAGACCAAGAAATCGACCCGGCTGAGTCGCATCCATAGCATCCTCATGCAGCGCGGCAGCGTCAGCGTTCGGGAACTGGCGCGGGATCTGGACCGAAGCCCGCGCACCATTCAGCGGGACATAGCGGATCTCGAGTCCGAACTCGGCGTACCCCTCATGAATGAAGGCCGCCGCTGGAGCATCATGCCCGGCAGCGCCCATCCCATGAGTCCCGTTCGCCTGACCCTCCACGAGTCCCGCGCTGTTTACTTCGCCATCCGTGTATTCTCCCGCACGGTCAACGAAAGCGAACCCGACAGCATCCAGGCGCTGGAGAAGCTTGCCGACACCCTCCCGGCGCAGCTTTCCGCGAACATAAAGTGCACGATCGAAGACCTTCGTTCGCGCCCCGAGAACAAAGCCCGGGCCGAGACCCTTCGCAGCCTCACCGATGCCTGGGTCAACAGCCTGACCATCGAAATGACCTATCGCTCGCAGCTCGCGAAGAAGTCTCGCACCTTCTGTTTTGATCCCTATCTGCTCGAAGCGACCCAGAGCGGCACCTACGTTGTGGGATTCAGTCACGAACACTGCGGAGTGCGTGTTTTCAAGCTCGATCGGGTGGAACACGTGGAGATCACCCGCCGGGCGTTCGACGCACCGGAGGTCTCAGAAATCTCAGCGCGGCTCGCCCGCAGCTGGGGAGGGGCCGTCTTTGGCGGCGACGAACAGCACGACGTCTGCGTCGAGTTCACCCCGCCAGCAGCCCTTCGCATTCGCGAAAGCTACTGGCACCCAACGCAACAACTGGAAGAGCTCCCAGACGGCGGTGTGTGCCTCAAAGTGCTCCTTCCCAGCCTCCTCGAGTTCACACCCTGGGTGCGCAGCTGGGGCCACGAGGCGTACGTCGTCTCCCCGCCTGCCTTGCGTGACGAAGTCTCAGCCTCGATGCGCGCCGCCGCGGAGCGTTACGCCTGAGGCGGTACTGCGCTCCCTCGCGAACGGCTCCCCGGGCGCGCGGTAGGCAGCAACCGTGACCATCCGTGACGGGTTCCCTCGCTCCCGTATCTATTGCCGAGCGTCATGGCTAAAGTTCCGCCAGCGGGGGCGAGGGAAACCGAACATGAGAAGCGATTCACTGGTCTTCCCGATCGTTCTCTTGGGCTGAGCAACCGCTGTTGCCGGTTGAGGTGGCGACAGTACCGATGAGTTGAAGTCCGAGATTGCGGCACATCAGACACGGGTCGCGGTGGCGCCACCAGGCCGACAGGCAGCCGACCGTGCTTTCGAAGTGCCTTGAAGTGGGTTTGGTCGTGAACGTTGATGGCCGCGATTTTCCGCGTTTCCACTTCGCGCTCACGTCGACGCGTCACAGTGATCCATCCCAGTTTGCTGCTCGGAGGCGGCACCTCTAACGTTGAGCGCCATGGCCAACGCAGAGGCGCGGTACGACTCAATGGCTGACTTTTACGAGTCGGTGACGGGCGACTCACTTGATGACCCGGCGACCGCGGCGTT
>JBDUAL010000248.1:0-3923 GCA_040004685.1 Anaerolineaceae bacterium
CTGTTCGCGCAGACTCTCCACCTTCTGTTTGAGGCGCTCAAAGGGGATGCCCATTTCCTTCGCCAACTCGCGGATCTCGTCGTCCCAGTGCGGCAGAAACTCGTGCAGGGGCGGATCCAGCGTACGAATTGTCACCGGGAGGCCGTCCATCTCGCGGAAGATGCGGATGAAGTCCTCGCGCTGCAACGGCTCCACTTTGGCCAGCGCGGCCCGCCGTTCCTCTGCGTTTTCGGCGACGATCATCTCTCGGATAGCGCTGATCCGGTCGCCTTCGAAGAACATGTGCTCCGTGCGGCAGAGGCCGATGCCCTCGGCGCCGAACTGGCGCGCCAATTTTGCGTCCTGCGGGCTGTCTCCGTTGGCGCGCACCCGAATCTTGCGGAACATATCGGCCCAACTCATCAGCGTGCTGAAATCGGCGTCCAACGAAGGTTCGACGGTCTCCACGCGGCCCAGGAGAACCTCTCCGGTGCTCCCATCTACGGTCAGCAGTTCGCCCTTGCGGATGGTCGTTTCGTTGACGGTGAACTGTTGCGCTGCGTAGTCGATTCGCAGATCGCCGGCGCCGGCGACGCACGGCTTGCCCATGCCGCGCGCGACCACGGCGGCGTGCGAGGTCATCCCGCCGCGGGCGGTGAGCACCGCCTGCGAGGCAACCATGCCGTGGAAGTCTTCGGGGGCGGTCTCAATGCGGACGAGGATCACCTTTTCGCCATTGATTGCCATCGCCGCCGCTTCGTCGGGGTGGAAGACCGCTTTGCCGCTGGCGGCGCCTGGTGAGGCCGGGAGACCGCGGGTCAGGAGGTGCGCGGCCGCCCGCGCCTCAGGGTGCAGGGTGGGGTGGAGGAGCTGTTCGATCTGGGCCGGCTCCACGCGGCGGACCGCGGTTTCGCGGGTGATGACGCCTTCATTCACCAGGTCCACGGCGACCTTTACGGCAGCCCGACCGCTACGTTTCCCGGTGCGTGTTTGCAGCATGTAGAGCGTGCCGCGCTCGATCGTGAACTCCATATCCTGCACGTCTTTGTAGTGCGTCTCGAGCTGCCGCGCGATTGCATCGAACTGCGCGTAGGCCGCGGGCATCTCCGTCTTCATCTCCGAGATCGGCCGCGGCGTGCGCACCCCGGCGACCACGTCTTCGCCCTGCGCATTTACGAGGTACTCGCCGTAGAGCGCGTTCTCGCCAGTCGAGGGGTTACGGCTGAAGGCCACGCCGGTTGCGCTATCGTTCCCCATGTTGCCGAAGACCATGGCCTGGACGTTGACCGCCGTACCGAGGTCATCACTGATCTTGTTCAACCGCCTGTAGTCCACGGCGCGGCGCCCGTTCCAGGAACGGAAGACCGCGGCTATCGCGTCACGCAGCTGGTCCATGGGGTCTTCGGGGAATTCGAAGTTGACGTTTTCGGCGACGATATGCTTGAACTTTTCGGTGATCTCCTGGAGCTCTTCGGTCGAAAGGTCGGTATCGAGGCGCGATTCGCCCTTCGCCGCTTCCATGACATGTTCGAACTCGCTGCCTTCAACCCCGAGGACGATTTTGCCGAAGAGCTGGACGAAGCGGCGGTAGGCGTCTGCTGCAAATCGAGGGTTTCCGGTGAGCTTCGCCAGCCCTGCGACCGTCTCCCGGTTGAGGCCAAGGTTCAGGACCGTGTCCATCATCCCGGGCATCGAAAACTTCGCTCCCGAGCGTACGGAAACCAGTAACGGGTTCGCGGGGTCGCCGAGCCGTTTGCCGGTAGACGTTTCGAGGTCGCGCAGGGCCTCCAGCGTCTGCTCCCAGAGACCGTCCGGAAACCGCCCCTTTGAGGAGTAGGCGTTGCAGGCTTCGGTAGTGATCGTAAAGCCGGGTGGCACGGGCGCGCCGGATTTCGTCATTCCGGCGAGGCCCGCGCCCTTGCCGCCGAGCAGATTGCGCATCGATTCATCGCCCTCGCGGAAGAGGTACACGTACTTCACAGGCATAGAGACAGGTCCTTCCGCCGGGCTCGGGAAAAGCCGCCGCAGCAGAATAGCGCCGTTCTCCCATTGAGGGGAGACCCACTCGCGATCCGGCCCTATTGTAAAGCGCCGCGAGCGAAAATCACGAGCGCCAATTGGGCTCGGCTGCGAACTAAGCGCCTCGTCTGATATCATCAAAGAGGTCGCGTTGTACGAGACGTACGCGCCGACCTTTGAACCCCATGCTATTTGCTGAAAACGTCACCAAGACCTTCGGGGCTGTCGATGTCCTCTCCGGGCTTACGTTCATCGTGGGTGACGGCGAGCACGTCGGTATCGTGGGCCCAAACGGTGGCGGCAAGTCCACCATCCTGCGCCTTCTCGCGGGCGACCATAAGCCCGATGAAGGCGCCTGCGGCTTCCGCAACGGTGCGCTCGGCTACCTCCGCCAGGAGGCGGGACTGGATGACGCCAACACGCTCGTCGAAGAGCTCTGGCTGGCCTTTCCCGAAGCGCGGGGAATCGAACTCGAACTCGAGCAGATCGCGGGCCAGATCGAACGCGGCGAGGGTGACCTCGATTCGCTGATCGATGAACAGGCGCGCCTCTTTGAGGCGTTCGAAACGCATGACGGCTACCGCATTGAAGCGCGCATCGGGCGGGTGCTCGACGGCCTTGGTTTCGAGCCGGATGACGCCAAGAAGCTTTGCGGCGCCTTCAGCGGTGGCTGGCAGATGCGCATCGCGCTCGCCAAAGTGCTGGTGCGCCGCCCCGAGAACGTCCTCCTGGACGAACCGACCAACCACCTCGACACCAAGACGCGCCTATGGCTAGCCGAAGAGCTAGGCGAGTGGGACAGCGCCATGCTCATCGTCACCCACGATGGCGCCTTCCTGGACAAAGTGGCGACGCGCATCCTTGACCTTCGCAACAAGAAGGTGGAGAGCTACGCCGGCAACTATTCGAAATACCAGACGCAGAAGGCCGACCGCCTGCACGCACAGGACCAGGCAGCCGCCCGCCAGGACCGCGAGTTTATTAAGCAGGAGCGCTTTATCGAACGCTTCGGTGCGAAGGCGACCAAGGCGAAGGCGGTGCAGAGCCGCGAAAAGGCGCTCGCCAAGATTGAACGCATCGATCGGACGACGAAGGAGCCGGAGGTTCACTTCCAGTTGAACGCCACCGGCCGCACTGAGCGCGACGTGCTCATGCTGAAGAAGATCAGCCACGCTTTCGGCGATCACGTCATCCTTGTAGGTGTGGATATGCACGTAGAGCGCGGCCAGAAGCTTGCGCTCATCGGGCCGAACGGCAGCGGAAAGTCAACGCTCCTGAAGATCTGCGCGAACCAGATCGTCCCCTCGGAAGGCGTGGTGGAATGGGCCGAAAGGGCGCGTCCCGGCTACTACGACCAGCACCAGGATGAAGCGATGGATGGCGATCGCACGGTTCTCGAAGAGGTTCGCTCCGTCGCGGGGAGTGTGCCGGACGTCAAAATACGCACGGTCCTCGGGCAGTTTCTCTTTCGCGGCGATGACGTGTTCAAGACGATCAACGTGCTTTCAGGTGGGGAGCGCAGCCGTGTGGCCCTTGCCAAGTTCCTTATCCAGCCGACCAACGTACTGCTGTTGGACGAACCGACGAACCACCTGGACAAGACCACGCGCCGCAAGCTGATCGAGGCGCTTCACGGCTACGAAGGCACGATCATCTGCGCCAGCCACGATCCTGGCATCGTTGATGGGGTTGCCACCAACGTGTACGAAGTCAAAGAGCTTTCGGTCAAAGAGCTCATCAGCCGCCGCCGTGAGTTGGTCGAAGCCGAATAACGCTTGGCTCTCAGCGCTTTGCGGTAGACGATTGCGCGCATGTCGCTTCCCCACGAAACCGAAGAGACCGCATCCAACGGCGGCAGCAGTCGCGAAAACCCACGTCCCCGCCCCGCCGCTTTTCAAACCATTCGCCGGAGGCAGTGCCGGCTT
>JBDUAL010000249.1:0-3912 GCA_040004685.1 Anaerolineaceae bacterium
TTCGTTCTTGAAGGCCGTTGCGGGCCAACCAGTGTCGAAGGCCGACCGTTCGACGGCGAGGACAGATACGACGTCTCGGGACTCCATCGGGCGAAGGATGAGGCGACCCTGGTCAGGGTTCGGTTCGATCATTGGTTCCATCGTATCGGGAGCGGTCTACAGGGGGAACGGAACACTGCGGCAGTAACGGCTTCTCGCGCCACGTACTGGTTCGGGTTGGCCCCGCTTCCGTGAGTGCAATTGAGGTAGGATCCTCAGCCATGTCGCTTACCGCTCTCGCCCTCAGTTCATGGTCTCTGCCAGCCGACCTCCCGCCGGGGCTACCATCCAGTGCGGTGCGCGAGTTGCGGTTCCACCTGAACCGCCTGAGCTCCCTGACTGGTTCCGCTGACGGGGAGCTGCAAGTGGTGGCCGGAGATAGGGCAGGGGACGGCTTCAGCGTCGATCTCAGGGAAAACCGGGTGATACTCCGCGGCGACAATCCGCGCGGCTGTCTGAACGCGGCGTACTGGCTGCTCGAGCAGCTCGGATTTTGCTGGGTGGCGCCCGGCCCCGGCGGGATCCGGTTTGTTCCCGGCAAGCAGCTTGCCGAAGGCAACTACCGGGAGGTGCCCAGGTTCGCGCGCCGAACCTTGATTCTCGGGAACGATGCCCTGCACGACGACTGGCCCGAGTGGTTGGAGTGGGCGAGCCGCAATCGCCTGAATGACATCTTCTTTCACGACACGCCTCCGAGCCGGTTGGATCGCGGGCCGGCCACGCGCGCGTCAACTGCGGACGGTGTGGCTGCCGATAGGGGCGGGTGGATGCTGGAGCGGTGGGACGCGGATTCAGAATCGATCCGAGCGTCCGCCAGCGCTGCAGGAATGTCTATCCAGTTCGGTGGCCACCATCTACCGGCGCTCCTCGAACGGGAACTGTTTGGGACGAACCCTGAGTGGTTTCCGATGACTGACGGGGTACGAGATGCCAGGTACAACCTCTGCATTTCGAACGAAGGCGGCCTGGCACACCTCAGGGTGCGAGCGCGGGCGTTTTTCGAACGATTCGCGGGCGCCGCTGTCTACCATCTCTGGGCGGACGACATCCGCGGCGGCGGCTGGTGCGATTGTCCAACGTGCGCGGAGATGTCGCCCTCGGACCAGGCACTTTTCGCGACCAACGTGCTTGCTGAAGTACTGGCGGAATCCGCACCCGGCGCGCGCGTCGCCCACCTCGCCTACCACGACACGCTCCTTCCGCCGACGACAGTCAGTCCGCGAGAGAACGTTTCGCTGTTATTCGCACCGCGTGAACGCTGCTACGCCCACTCGGTCAGTGACGTTTCGTGTGAGCGAAACGTTCCGCGGTATTGGGAACCGTTTGAGCAAATGCTGCCGCTATTCGCCAACGATCCAACGCGGATAGACGTGTTCGAGTATTACAGCGACGCCATCCTGTTCAAGTGGCTCGCTCCGCCGCACTTGAGTGTGCAACCGCTAGATGCTGAGGCGTACGCCTCAGCCGGGGCGGGTAACCTTCAGAACTTGATGGTAACTCCCCGCCGGTGGCTCGGGCCGCCGTGGCACGCTTGGTGGATGGCGCACTGTGCCTGGGGTTCGACCCCTAAAGCGGACGATGCGCTCTTCGATTTCTGTGCAGCCGCTTATCCAGGGCGCGGTCCGGAGATGGCGGAGTACTACCGCCAACAGGAGAGAGCCTACCGGTGGCTCCTCGATCTGCATGACTTCGTTCCCGCCATGCGGACGGACGTGCTGGACTTCTCTAGCCAGCCTATCGAAACAATGCGGACGAAGGTTGGGGAGCTATCCGAGGCGGCCGCGGTGTTCGAAGACCTGCACGAGCGTATCCGCGGGTTCGGCGGAGCCGAGGTGGCTGGCGAGTTGCGGCAGGCGGAATTGGTGTGGCACGTTGTTGCACACCTGGCGGGGCGAATGGCCGCATGGGAACTCTCGCTTAGCGGCGGAGATTCGGGATCCAGGGCTGCCCACATCGCCGCTGCTGCGGCCCACCTCGAGTGGCTGGACGACTGGGATCGATTGGCGAATTCGCCGGCGTACGCCAATCTCAGTCGCGGAATGCTGCGCGGGATGCGATCGTTCACTCGCGCGTTGGCCTAAGTGCAACAGGCGGACACAAAAATGCCGCGATATCGAAAAATCGCGGCTTTTGTGAGGGTGTTATCGCAGCGCAAGTGGAGCGGACACCCCGCGCGTTGACACCCTCATTTGGGATTCTAGCGCGTACTAACCTCTTGTCCAGTGGCTAGCGCCCAAAGATCGTTAAGATTTCGTCGATGTGCAGGGGTGGATTGCGAGCGACGTTGGGCGTCTACTAATCGGCATGCACGCTCTGGTGATCGCAAACGGCGAAGCCCCGTCGCGCCAGTTGCTGACGAAGCTTGGGAACGCAGCGGGGTTCATCGTCGCCGCGGACGGCGGTGCGGCCCACGCCCTTGCCGCCGGCCTGGTGATCGATGCCGTTGTCGGGGACCTGGATTCCGTGACCGCCGCCGTGCGCAGGGCACTGCCCGCGGAACGGTTTCACCGAGACGCCGATCCGGAGAGGACGGACCTCCAGAAAGCGATAAGCTTCTGCATCGCCCAAGGCGCGGCAACGGTGGACGTGGCAGCTGCCGGGGGCGGGCGACCGGATCATGCACTCGCCAATCTCTCCGTGCTTCGCCTCTTTCGCGCGCAGGCGGTTGTGCGAGTCATCGACGACTATTTCGAGGTCAGCCTGATCGAAGGGCAAGCTACCGTGGACGCTCCAATCGGGACGGTGGTTTCGCTCATTGCCATCGGCCAGGCGACGGGCGTGACGACCACGGGACTACGCTGGAACCTGACGGACTACCCGCTCGCGTTCAGCCCGCACGGGATTCACAATGAGGTAGTCGATTCCCCGGCAAGAATTTATGTGGCGGAAGGTGACGTACTGCTGTTTTGCGGGCGGTGGGTAGAAAAGCACGCGTAAAGGGCAGTCTCGTGTGCCCGTCACCTTGAGCCGTTTGCGGCCCATACCTCTGTTGTCGGGCCACCAACGCCTGACCTTCCCCGGCTACGGGGTCGCACACTAAGGAGATACACCCAGAATGTTTAGCGTACTCAACAGCAAACTCCTCGCGATTGGAGCAGCCTCTATCATCGCGGTCGGGGTGATTGGCGCCGCATCGGTCGCCCTCGCAGACTCTCCCACACCGGGCGGCACTCCATCGGCACGAGCGGACGGCCACCACGGTGATCGCGGCGACTTCGGTCGCCTGGTCGCTGGCAAGATCCTCCAGGATGCTGGCGTCACCAAGGACGAATTGAAGTAGGGCGGGAGCGAAGGCAAGACAATCGCCGAAATCATCGGACACTACGGCAACAAGTCCGTCGAGATGGTGAAAGCGGACGCACTCGCGGCGCTCGATAGTCGCCTCGCAGCCGCCGTCACGGCGGGCAAGCTCACGCAGCCTCAAGCCGACAAGATCAAGTCCGAGGCACCGGCCGCCTTCGATAAGTTGATGGCCTCGAAGCCGGGCGACCACGCGAAGCCGGGTGACGGTCATCCGAAGATCGTGGCCATTGGCAAGAACGCGCTCAAGACCGTCGCCGACACGCTCGGAATGGAACCGAAGGCGCTGATCGATCAGCTGAAGACCGGGAAGACGATCGCGGAAGTCGCAGGCGACAAGACTGGAGCGGTGACTCAGGCACTCACCACCCAGGCGAACGCCGCCATCGACAAGGCCGTTGCCGATGGCAGGCTCCCGGCTGACAAGGCTGCTGAAGCCAAGACGAAGGCCGCCGAGCACATCACCAAGTTCGTCAATGAAGCGCACCGCGGACCGGCTGAGGGCGCACGCGGCGCTGGCCCGAAGCCAGGCCACGGCGACAAGCCGCCAAAGGCGCACTAGTCCTTAAGGCT
>JBDUAL010000250.1:0-3904 GCA_040004685.1 Anaerolineaceae bacterium
CTGGGAACTGGTGGAGATCGACACCCGCACCGGCGATCCGGTGAAGCCGAAGCCAAAAGCCGTCGCTGCCGCGCAAAACCAAGCAACCCGGGGGAGGAAACGTGGACGCCGCACTCGAAACGCTTAGAGACGCAAAGACGATCGCCGTCGTTGGGCTCGATTCACGGATGAACCGCCCGGCCTACCGAATCGCGAGCTACCTGCAACGTGCGGGCTACCGAATCGTGCCTGTGCACAGGGGCATCCATCCCGCCGATGAGGTGCTGGGCGAAAAGGCCTACGCCAGTCTCCGCGATATCTCCGAGCAGGTGGACCTGGTGGACGTCTTCGTGCGCTCCGAACAGACCGGCCCGGTGATCGATGACGCAATCGCGATCAAGGCGAAGGGCGTCTGGCTACAGGCGGCAATCACGAACGACGAAGGCATGGAGCGCGCCCGCGCGGCCGGACTGACCACGGCCCAGGATCGCTGCACGATGGTCGAGCACCAGACCTTGTAGAGGCCGGCGTCCACCAGATAGCGACAGCCCCCAACCAATGCGATACTGGCAGCACCGCGCCTTGCGCGCTCCCCCAATCCCGCCAAGCAGGTAGGTTGACCATGCCACGACACCCTAACGAGGCTCTCTTCGAAGGCGAAAAACCGTTCCCCATCATCCCCGCCTGCGAGCATTTCGCCGGTACTGAGGAACGAATCGACAAGGCGTTTCAGCTCCAGGAGAAGATGGGCGGCGTCTTCGATATCACCATGGACTGCGAAGACGGCGCGCCCACCGGCGCCGAGAAGGCGCACGCCGAGATGGTGGTGCGCATGCAGCAGAGCGAGCTCAACAAGTTCAACATGGCGGGCGTCCGCATCCATGACTACACCAACGAACACTGGAAGCAGGATGTCGATATCATCGTCCCCGGCGCGGGCGAACGGGTGGCGTACATCACGATCCCAAAGACCGTAAAGGCGATCCACCTCGCCGAGATGATCGAATACATCCGCAGCGTGGGGGCGAGAGCCGGGATTAAGCGCGAGATCCCGATCCACGCGCTCATCGAGACGCACGGCGCGCTTCACGAGGTGTGGCAGATCGCCGAACTGCCGAACATCCAGGTCTTGGACTTCGGGCTGATGGACTACGTGAGTGCGCACCACGGTGCCATCCCCTCGAGCGCCATGCGTTCGCCAGCCCAGTTCGATCATGCGTTGCTCCACCGAGCGAAGTCCGAGACGGTTGCCGCCGCCCTTTCGAACGGCATCGTGCCGGCGCACAACGTGACGCTCGAGCTGAAGGACACGGACTTCATCTACAACGATGCAAAACGCGCCCGGGAGGAGTTCGGGTTCCTCCGCCAGTGGAGCATTTACCCGGCGCAGATTGAACCGATCACCCGCGCGATGGCGCCCGGTCTGCCCGAAATCGAAGAGGGCCAGGCGATCTTGCTGAAGGCCTACGAGGCGGACTGGGGCCCAATCCAGCACGAAGGTAACCTGCACGACCGCGCTACCTACCGCTACTTCTGGGAGCAACTGCAACGCGCTCACGTACTCAACCTGCCGCTCCAGCAGCGCGTGCTGGACAACTTCTTCGCGGACGCCGTCCTGGCGTAGGGACGGCCACAACGGACAGCAATCAGTCTCCGCCCCCTGCAGTCGCCCCGGCCCGTCGCCGCCTCGAAGCAGCCCCCAATCCTGATACGAAGGGGCGCAAGGGCTGTCTGCTGTGGGGGGCGGTCCTCGGCGTGGTCGTGGGGGCGACGTTTGCCTTCTACGGCTTGCCGCCGATCCTTCGCCACTTCTACGGCGAGACGAAGGTCGCCTCCGACGAGTTCTACGAAGGGGACGCGAAGATCATTCGTGTGCTTCGTGTTGAGAGCGTACGCCCCGATCCGCCCGACGGCCCCGCCGCTACCGTGCCGCTCAGCTACTACGTGACCATTAGCGTGATCACGGCCAAGACCTGGGCAGCGAGCGCGAGCGACTTCTCGCTGGAGCTGAGCGGCGGCGGCGATTGGGTGCCAGGAATTGCCTACACGGGTGCCAACGCGGACGGCGCGATTCCGCTCAAGCTCCTGGAGGAGGCGGAAGTCACGATCCGCTTTCCGCGTCCAATAGAGGCAAGCGCGGTGCCCCGGTACCTTCACCTGGCGAATCCGCGAGTCCGCTTCGCGTTGCCGAAATGACAGCTCACGGCCCCACACTCACGCCCTATCTACGACCGGGATTGCGCTTTGTCTTCATCGGCTACAACCCTTCGGTCTATTCGGCCGAAGCTGGACATTACTACGCGCGCCCGGGCAACGCCTTCTGGCGCCAGCTGAGCGCGAGCGGCCTGGCCGGGCGGGAGGTTGGGCCAGAGGACGACAGCCTGCTGATGGACGAAGCGGGCATCGGCTTCACCGACCTCTGCCCCCGGCCCACCGTCCGTGCGGAAGAGCTGTCCCGCGCCGAGATCATCGAGGGCGCGCAGCGACTTCAGTGCGAACTGCTCGACCACCAGCCGCGGGTGGCTCTCTTCAGCGGTCGCGGCATCTACCAGCACTTCGGCCGCCACGCCCTCGGCCTGGGCTCGAAGCAACTAGCAGCCCGTCCATATGGCGCGCAGCCCGAGCGCATCGGCGAGACAGTCCCATGGGTGATCCCTAGCTCCAGCGGCCTGGCCAGCAAGTGGCACCGGCAGCGGCTGGAATGGTTGGTGGAATTGGGGCGGGAGATGGCGTAACGGTGCCGGGCGGGTGACCGTGGAGGTTTGCGTCTTCCCATCGTGCCCGCGGGACGGTAGCATCCCGGATGCGCGCAAGTTGCGGTAGGCGCGAGCAGGGCGTGACAGAGTCTCAGGTGGGCCGTACGGAGGAGTTTTAGAATGGCACGACTAGCTTCCAGGGTACGCGCGCGGACGGGTGGCCCGGATGGGCGGGACCGCCAAGCGTTGCTGTTGCGAGATATCGCGCATTCTACGTCCGTCCAACTCGAGGAGCAGCCAGAACTAGCCACTCTCGGGGCCTCCTCAGACCGCCCGCTAAGCCAGAGTGCAGTGCTTGGTCTACAGTCCACGGTCGGCAACCAGACCGTCTCGCGCAGACTAGCGCAGGATGGTGCGATACAGCGCAAGGAAGTGACCGTCGGTACCGAGACAGTGGAAGTTCACTCGACTCTCGGGGTGCTGACGAAGAAGGGTAAGGCGGAGCAAGCGGAGGCCGAGGCGATTATCAAGGCCTTGAACGACACTTACGGAGTCGATCCCAGCTCCTCCAAGCTTGTCGAGGCGATCAAGGCGCAGTACACCAACGTCCCAGCAAAGGTGACGAAGGCACTCAAGGCCCGCAAGTGGCGGATGATTGAACTTCGAGCGTTAGCAGACGCGCTGAAGCACTACGCACCGATCCTGGGCAAGGCCCGCGCGACGTCTTCTCGCGGCGGCGAAGCCCAGGAAGTAGTCGCTGTCGGTAAGGGAGCACAGGCGATCGACACCAACAAGCCTACCGGCGAGTTGGACACCACCACGCTTGGCGAATACTTCAAAGGCAAGAAGGTGATGGGGCTGTTCAAGGCCTCCGAGGGCCACCATGACGAGTTTCCGGACGAGAAGACAGAGCTCGTGGCAACGTTCGTGCATGAAATTGCGCACGGCGTTCTCGCCTACGCGTACGACGAATTCGTTGCCAGCGGTTCCGGCGGCTTCTGGACTGATCAGAACACGAAGAGCGGCGCGAAAGACGCAGAGGCCCCACCAACGAAGTACGGCAACACGAATGCCCGTGAAGACATGTGCGACACCGCCTCGCTCTTCTTCATCACTCCCGACAAGCTCAGCGGCTCGCCAAAACGGCTTGCATTCATGCAGAAGGTTGGGAAGGACTGGATCCCGCCGCTCAAGGAAGCACCGGTGAACCTCGGTGGAGGAGACGCCGA
>JBDUAL010000251.1:0-3895 GCA_040004685.1 Anaerolineaceae bacterium
ACCGATGGATACCATGCTCCTCACCGTCAATGCGGACAGTTCCCTCAACGTCAACACCGGCAAAATCACCGGCGGCGGGTTGAACAATCCGCTGCTCGCTGTGCCCTACAACGGCTAGACGGAGAATCGTTTGAATACTCAGAAACAGATCTTCCTCATCGTGGTCCTCGTCTTCATCTTTACGGGTGGATGTGCGGCCTACAGCATTATCGAGCTGCCTTCGCGGGCGCCGAGCCAGGTGACATGGACCAAAGAGCAATCGGTCGAACGGGGCGCGCTGCTGTTTGCGAATAACTGCCGAACCTGCCACGGGATCAAGGGCCAAGGAGGAGTGGGCCTGCCGCTCAATTCGTCCGTCAGCCCTGGAGCGCGGAATTTCCAGAACCAAGATCCATTGGTCCTCAAAGCGAACCAGGCTCTGCTGCGCACCACCATCTCCTGCGGTCGCGCCGGCAGCCTTATGCCCGCCTGGTTGAAGCAGAACAACGGCCCACTCAACAACATCCAGGTCGAACACCTGATCGACCTCATCACTTCGCCGATCGACGAAACGCTCAAAGACGCCGACGGCAACGTTACGAGCGAGGGCTGGCTCCTCGCGGTGGAGTTCGCGCACAACTTGAACCGGGAAACGAACGGTATCGTGGGCGGCGATACGCTCGACACCATTGCCAAGGCACATGGCTTAGGTCCCAAGGAGCTTGCGGCGGCCAATAATCTGCCCGTCTCCGGAACCCTGAAGCAGGGCTCCAAGCTCAACATCCCGGGATTCCGCGGCGACCCCGGTGGCTACACGTACAACGTTTACAACAACAACGAAACGATCACCAAGGTTGCTGAGAGTCAACACGTTGGTGCTGCCATCCTCGCCGACCTCAATAATGTGCCTTACAAGTTCAGCGAGGCGAAGGGTAAAGCCACTCTCCAACTGCTGGATCAGGACGGGGCCAAAACCACAGGTCTCTTCCCGGGCGACAAATTGAAGCTCCCGCAGGACACCACGTATACCGTAGCGACCGGTGACACGCTCGATGCCATCGCCAAGCGGCACAACGTTTCCACGTCGGCGATCTCCAGCCTGAACTCGGACCTCCTGCGTGGCGTCGACACCGCCAAGCCTCTGGATGCGGAGCGCAAGCTCACCTTGCCGCCTAACGCCGGCGTCGTTGTGCAGACTGGTCAAACGCTCGCCGTTATCGCGACCGAGCACGGGCTGAAGCTTGATGATCTGGCGAAAGATAACGGCCTTGAGTCCACCTCGACCGTAAAAGTCGGCGACAAGCTCAAGTTGCCGACAGGTACCCCGTACACCATCCAGACGGGTGACACGTTGGCAGATGTGGCGGCTGGACACGGCGTCACCGCGGCCGAGTTGGCTGCCGCCAACAAACTCCAGACTTCGGATAGCATTAGCCCGGCGGTGGTGCTGGCGATGCCCCAGGTCGACCAGTACGAAGTGAAGGGTGACTCGCTGGAAGCGGTCGCCAAGGCGTACGCGAACGTGACGAAGGAAAGCCTGGGCAAGGCGAATGGCGTTGCCGCAGATGCGGTACTCCGCATCGGGCAAGTGCTGACGCTCCCTGCGGACACCTGGGGCTCGACGCCGCCAGACACGAAGAACCCCGGCACGGCCTGTGTCCAACACGCTGTCCCCGATAGCTCCTTCGCGGTACTCCCGGGGGTCGGCACGCCGAAGGTGGATACGCCCGTGGTCGCCCCGATAACAACTTCCAAGGACGTAAAGATTGACGCACATGCCAACGACTGGGCAGTAACCGCAGACGGCTCGGCACAGCCGGCGAATAAGGGCGTTGTGGCTGTTGCGAAGGGCACCGCGGTCACCTTCACCTCGGTTGCGGGCTTGCATAGCATCACCAGCAACGGCAAGAAAGACGGCGATGACCTCAAGCAGGGAACGAATCGATCGCTCACCTTCAGCACGGCGGGGCAGTTCAAGATCACCTGTGACTACCACACAGAGATGCTGGCCTACGTCTTCGTCCAGTAGCAGCAGTTCCCGGCCAAACCTTAAACGGGGCTCCTCTTTGGAGCCCCGTTTCGTTTCGCGTCCCCGTCGCCGATTCCGGCGTCGCGGTTTGACGCCCCCGAAGCCGATCGATACGATCCCGTCTGCAATCACATCGCGGGGCCTTCGTGTCCGGTGCAACCAGTGAGGGGAAGTGGAAATGGCAGCTCAGACCGGTAAACGGTACACCTGTCCAAAGTGTGGCTCTGAATTCATCGTCACCAAGGGCGGGGACGGCGACATCATGTGCGGCGATACGCCGCTGGAACTGAAGAAGTAACGAGGGAGATCGATGGCAGTACAACTTGGCAAGCGCTACAAGGACGAAGAAACGGGGATCGAGCTACTCGTGATCAAGCCGGGCACCTGCGAACTGAAGGTGAACGGACGCGAGATGGAGCTGATGCAGCCCAAGGTTCTCCCTTCCGCCGACTAATCGTCACCACCGCACTCAACCGGGAACCGGGGCCGAATCGGCCCCGGTTCGCGTGTCCGGGAGGATCCTGATGTCACCAGAAGCTTTCTCTCGCGCCGAGGGCGACGGCCGTTACGCGCTGCACCCGGTTGCCCGCGGGCCCTGGGACGCGGACTCGCTCCATGCGCGGGTGCTTGCCGGATTGATTGGTCACGAACTGGAGACCCGCTGGGTAGAAGGCGGGTTCCACTGCTCGCGCCTGACGATCGACCTCTACCGGCTGCCGACCCTGGCACCCGCCGAAATCACATCTCGCGCGATTCGTGACGGCAATCGCATCCGTGTGATTGAACTCGAATACCGGTCTGGCGGTATCTCTTTTGCGCGCGCGAACGCGGTTCTGCTGAGGCGTTCGGACAACCCGTCCGGGGAACGCTGGAGTCCTCCAAACTGGGACGCGCCGGGTCCTGAATCACTGCCAGAGGAGGAGCGGATGGCTGACGCCCCGGAAAACTGGCGGCCGATGTGGGAAACACGGCATATTACCGGCTGGCCCTCGACTTTCGGCCAGCAGCGGGCGTGGCTGCGTGAAACCCGGCCGCTGATCGATGGCGTGGCGCTGACGCCGTTCGTGCGCGCCGCCTCGGCCGCGGACTGGACCAATCCGTTCGCGAACTGGGGCAGCGAAGGCCTCCAGTTCATCAACGCCGACATCACGCTCTATCTCCACAGCTACCCCGTTGGAGAATGGCTGGGATTCGAAGTGACCTCGCACCACTCACAGGACGGCATCGCCGTCGGTGACTGCACGATGTACGACACGCGGGGCCCGATCGGGCACAGCCTGGTGTGCGCCGTTTCGAACTCCCGGCGGACGATCACTCCTCCCCCATCGGCGAGCTAGGCGGCGCGCTTCTGCGAGAGTGCTGGAGCTTCGTGCTCAGCGGCGCGCGAATTTGCTAAGCTCTTCGCGTGAGCTTCGAGAAGGTCATCGAATCCCTGATCCAGGAAGCGATTGCACAGGGCGCGTTCGATAATCTGCCGGGCGCGGGCAAGCCCCTGCCGCTCGACCACCAGGAACTGATGGCGGGCGAAAATTGGCTCGGCTACAAGGTGCTGCTGAACGGCGGCCTGGTGCCCGAGTGGCTGGGTCTCGGCCAGGAGATCGAACGCGACCTGCAGAAGCTACGGCAGATAGAATCGCAACACCAATCCCTCATCGACCTTCCGGCTGCAAGCGGGGATTGGGATCGGCACCGAGTGGCACTGGCGCATACGTTCAAACGCTACGAAGACCACGCTCGTAGCATTCGACGCAAACAGGACAGCTACAACCTGACGGCGCCGGGGAGGCTCACGGAACGGCCAGCGCTATGGGTCGAACACCACCTGGAACGGCTGCGTGAGGCGCTGCGCACCGCCGGGTGCCCATTCGCGAATTGAGCCAGTTGGGC
>JBDUAL010000252.1:0-3889 GCA_040004685.1 Anaerolineaceae bacterium
TCGATCATCCCTGAAGAGATCACCAAAGACGTGGACAGCATGGACCGAGACGTGATCGGAAGCGGCCGCTATGAGTTCGTCAGCCACGAGAATGGCGCAAACATGAAGTACAAGCGCTTCGACAAGTGGCGAATCAAGGGCGAGCCTTACCTCGCGGGGTTCGAGTACAAACTGATCCAGGAGCAAGCGGCGGCGCTCGCCGCGTTTTCAGCCAAGGAGATCGAGGCACTCGATCCGAACAACAAGCTCGAGCGCGAGCAGTTGGTGGCCAAGCATGGCAAAGACATCAATATCGACCAGTTTGACCGCCGCGCAATCTGGATCGTCCAGCCTCGAGGCGATGGACAGTGGAAAGACCCCCGCGTCACCCAGGCGATCTCCTACGCGCTGGACCGCCAAGAGATGATCCAACTGATGGACTTCGGCGAAGGCAAAGTCAGCGGGATTGTGCCACCTGCCTTTACTTCCCAAGCGCTCACCGAAAAAGAGATCAGCGACACATGGGGCAAGTACGACCTCACAGAAGCGAAGAAGCTGATCGCGGCCACGGCGTTCGATCTGAGCAAAGAGTACGAACTTAAGTACTATGTGCCTGGCAACCGGCCAGCCCAGTTTGCCCAGATCGTCCAATCGCAGCTCGCCAAGATCGGCATCAAGATCAAGCTCGTCGGCGAAGACTTCGGCAAGTGGCTGGCTCAGTCGCTCTATGGGTCTGACTACAGTGGCTTCATCACCTACCCCTCGCTGGAATACGATGACCCAAGTTCTTACTTCGGCCCGATGGGAAAGACCTACGGCGGCCGCCCCAACTGGGCAGGTTTCGTCAATGATGAGGTGGATGCCGCCCTCCAGAAACAGAAGACGATCTTTGATGACAAGGAACGGAACGCCGCGGTCCAGGAGGTCCAGCGAAAGGCCTGGACCAACGGTGCGCCGTTCATCCCCACGTTCATCCAGATCGGCAGCACCGCCACCTGGGGGTACGTGAAAGGCCGGGTTACCGGGCGCGGCAGCTACGGGTTGTTCAACGGCAAGCTCTTCATCGACAAGGGCTGACCCGAACCTATGCGTCAATACGCGCTTCGCCGCATGGCGTTCCTGCCGATCATCGTGATCGGGGTGTCGTTCATCACGTTTTTCGCGTTGCGAAGCCCGTTCTCGCAAGACCCGGTGGACCTGCTTTCTGGCCAGAACACCACCGTGGAACAGCAGCAGGCGATGCGTCGCGATCTTGGACTCGATCAGTCCATCCCCAAGCAGTTCGTTGTCTGGGTCGGTGATCTTGCGCGCGGCGACCTGGGGCATACGTTTCGAAGCAATCAGCCGGTGTGGCCCCAGATCCAGCGGCGCCTTCCCGTCACGTTTGAGATCCTGCTGCTCTCTGTCACCTTCAGCACAGTCTTTGGCGTGGCGCTTGGGGTGATTACGGCGGTCAAGCAGAATACCGGGGTCGACTACCTCTTCCGCTTCCTGGCGGTCTTCGGCCAGTCTGTCCCTGAATTCTTTCTGCTCGTCTTGCTCATCGTTTTGCCTTCTATCTGGTGGAACTACTCGCCGCCAGTCGGGGGGCACGTGCCATTCTTCAGGGATCCACTGGAAAACCTCCGCCTTTACCTCCCACCGACGATCCTGCTCGGCATCGGAGGCGCCGCTGGCATGATGCGGCTCACCCGCTCCACGCTACTGGAGGTGTTCCGCCAGGACTACGTTCGCACCGCCAGAGCGAAAGGCCTTGCGGGCAGCACGGTTGTCCTGCGGCACGGGCTGCGCAACTCGATGATTCCCATCGTCACTCTCCTCGGCGGCCACATCACGGCCCTCTTCTTTGGCTCGCTCATCCTCGAACAGATCTTTAGCATCAACGGGCTCGGGCAGTTCTTTCTCATTTCGGCCATCACCTATGACTACCCGGTGGTCCAGTTTCTGGTGCTTTACACCGCGTTGATCGTCGTGACCATGAACCTGCTGATCGATCTCTCTTACGCGTTCATTGACCCACGAGTGAAGTACGCCTGATGGCAACGAATGCATCGCCATCGCTCTCGCTTGACTGGGCACGGCGCGTTGACGGTCCGAACTTCCCCCACCGCATGGCCAGGCTTGCGCGCCAACACCCGCTCGGCGTGTTCGGGCTGGTCGTCCTGCTCGGGTTCGTCTTCCTCGGGCTTTTCGGGCCATACATCGCGCCGTATGATCCAAAAGCGCTGAGCACTGGGCGGCAGCTTTCGGGGCCATCGCTTGCGCACCCGTTTGGCACAAACTCGCTGGGACAGGATATCTTCAGTCGCGTTATCGCCGGCGCCCGAATCAGTCTCGAAATCGCCGGCGCAGCCATCTTCATCGGCGCGTCGGTTGGTTCGTTCCTTGGTATTCTTGCTGGCTACTACGGTCGATGGGTGGATTACGTGGTCCAGCGGTCGAGCGAGGCGTTTAGTGCGTTCCCATTCCTGGTCATCTATTTTCTCCTGCGCACGGCCATGGGCACCGGTGTTTCGGTAATCATCGCCGCGATCGCCATCCAGGCCTTATTCGGCGGCAACCGGATCCTCCGCGGGGCTACGATCATCGAGCGGAACGCGATCTATGTAGAGGCTGCCCGCGCGACGGGTTGCAGCGAGAAGCGCATCTTCTTTCGGCATGTCATTCCCAACGTGCTCCCTTTGACCGTCATCCTGATGAGTGGCGCACTTGGGGGCGCGATCCTGGCGGAGTCCGCGCTCGCGTTCCTCGGACTCGGCGTGGCAGGCGTGCCGTCCTGGGGATTGGACATGAGTGGCGACAACCTCGCTTTCGCGCGTACGGGCTACTGGCACCTGGTGATCTTTCCCGGCCTCGCCATCAGCCTTGTGGTGTTGGCCGCCAATCTGCTGGGCGATTCCCTGCGAGATATCTGGGATCCGCGCCTGAGGAAGTAGCTCAGCCGAGCCAACGCTCCGGCGTCAGGACCAGGAGCACCATTCCCTCGTGGCCCCCACGTTCGACCACTTTCTGGGCCGCCTCGAATCCGCGGTAGAGGGTGTGCAGCGCAAGGCGCTCATCTTTCCCCACAGCGTCCTCAACCCGCACCGGGCCTTCAGCCGTCACGTAGCCTATTGCCCCGGCCCGCTCGTCAATACAGAGCGATGCGCGGCCGCTCCGGACCGCGTTCCAATGCTTGGCTGAACCGCGGCCGGTGATGATTCGGAAGGCTCCGTCGTGCCAACGGAACCAGACTGGCACCGCGTGAATGCGGCCGTCTTTGGTGAACGTAGAGAGCACCGCTGTGCGGGGCTGGCGAAGGAACGCGTCGCGCTGTGAGGAATCCATAGGCATCCAGGTATTGTAAACCACTCAGGAATCGCGGCTCGGTTACACTTTCCGAATCATGTTCGATACTCCACGGCGACTTCGCCGTTCTGCCCGGGTAGCCAGCACGGGCGCCCGCATCTATCTCGGCTACAAACTCACCGCCCGCAAAGTCCGTAAGCTTCCCCCGGACGAAGCTTCGGCGGCATGGGATGAGCGCCACGAGCAGTTTGCCGAATTGCTCTACAGGTTAGCGGTGGACCTGAAGGGGCTGTATATCAAGACCGGACAGTTTATCGGAACGCGTTCGGACATCGTGCCGATCCAGTACAGCCGGTCGCTCTCCCGGCTCCAGGACCAGGTGCCGCCGCGGCCCGTGGCGCAGGTTCGTGAAACGGTCGAACGCGAGCTCGGCCGGTCGATCGCGGAACTCTTTGCGAGCTTTGACGACGCCGCTCTTGCCGCCGCATCCCTCGCCCAGGTTTACCGGGCGACTCTTCACGATGGCCGCGAGGTAGTGGTCAAAGTGCAGTACCCGGAAGTTGGCGAGCTTGTCCGCCTGGATATTCGCAACCTTCGCATGATGGTCGGGCTGGTCGCTCGG
>JBDUAL010000010.1:0-13156 GCA_040004685.1 Anaerolineaceae bacterium
GAAGTTCTGGACGATGATTTCTTGGATGTGGCCGAACTCCTCGTTCAGCGCTCGCAAGGCGAGGAACGATTCGATCCGCTCGCCACGGGTCTCGCCGATGCCGATGAGGACCCCTGACGTAAACGGAACCTGCAGCTCGCCTGCCGCCCGCATCGTCGCCAGTCGCACCGCCGGTCGTTTATCCGGAGACCCGTGGTGGACCATGCCCTTCTGGTGCAAGCGGTCGGAGACGCTCTCCAGCATGATGCCCTGGGACACGGTTACCCGGCGGAGCGCGGCGATCTCGTCGCGCGTCATCACGCCCGGATTGGCGTGTGGCAGCAGGCCGGTCTCTTTGAAGACGAGTTCGGCCATGGCCGTCAGATAGGAGATGGTGGTTTCGTGGCCGAGTTCCGCCAGCTCCTGTTTTGCCAGCTTGTAGCGCAGTTCCGGCTTGTCCCCAAGCGTGAAAAGTGCCTCCTTGCACCCGGCGGCAGCTCCCGCGCGAGCGATTTCCAAGACCTCCTCGGGCGTCAGGTAAGCGCGCTGTCCCGGTCGTGGCGGGTGGGCGAACGTGCAGTAGTGGCAGACATCGCGGCAGAGCTGCGTGAGCGGGATGAAGACTTTTCGCGAATAGGAGATGACGTTCCGGTGGCCCCGGTCTCGTAGTTCGGCGGCGGCCGCCAAGAGCAGCCCCAGATCGGTTTCCTCAGCCAGGGCGAGCGCAGCCACGTCTCGCGGCGGGATGCTACGGTTCAGCGCGGCGGCGAGCGTTTCGCGAGTGGTTTCGAGCATAAGTGAGAGTCTCCAGAAGGTCTTCACATGGCGGTGGATTGCGGTTATGCTCGGGGAGTGAGTCCAGATTATGGAGTCACCCCCTCACGCCAGTAGCGTACCGCACCTCACCCGATTCGCAAAGGCCCGCCGATGTCTCGCAAAGTCCGCTGCCCGGTTGCTACCACACTTGATCTTGTCGGGGACCGCTGGACGCTCCAGCTGGTTCGCGAACTCTTACGCGGTCAGAGCCGCTTCAATGAGCTTCGCGAAACAGTGGAAGGCATCCCTGGCAGCGTCCTCACCGCCCGCCTGCGCAGTTTGGAAGCGGCTGGCGTGGTGCTGCGCCGCTACTACAGCGACCACCCGCCTCGCGCCGAATACTTGTTGACGCCCAAAGGCCACGCTCTTGGGGTGGTGGTGGGCGCGCTCGCCACCTGGGGGGAACAGCACGGCAAGCATGACCTCACGCTGGTCGACAACGAATGCGGCCACGGCCTCAGCATGGTCTATCACTGCCCGACCTGCGATCGTTCGGCCCCCCGCTCTCGTGTGCGGATTGTGGAGGCGTAGGGAGACTCAGCCGCTGGCCGAGGTTTCGCGCCTGTCGTACGCCCAACCGTCCAGGTTGGGCGGCTCGATCCCGAGCTGCGTGAGAACGGCCGCGACGTGCGTGCGATGCTCCTTGCCGTGGTCAACCGACTGCATCATGAACACGCTCAACGCGATCGAGAACGCCTGTCCGCCACGAACGCCCGCTACCATTCGGTCGTTATGCTCGGATTGAGCGAGGGCGACCAGACGGTCGCCGCTTTTCTGGAGGCTCCCACGGATAGCTGGGAATCCGGGAAACGGTTCTTGCTCGTTTATCGTCACTCCGGTGTGGTCGCTGGTCACAGCGGCGATGAAGCGCGACTCCGCCGAGGCAAGATGCAGCAGCGTTGGGCCAATCGCCCCGTACGTCCCCGTGGCAGCCGCCTCCAGTTGTGCGTCTGTCAGGTTGGTGCAGGCATCGATCATGCCAAGGTTCGCCCAAAGGTGGTGGTTGAAGATCTCTGTGAGGATGGTCGCCATGAAGTGCCTCCGTTTCCTCATGGATCATAGCCGGTACGCGATCTTCTCCCTTCGCCGACGTCCAAAATCGAAGGAACCCATTTCGATGGCATATCCTTGCGCGGCGCAACGCACCATCCGGGCAACGATGCAACCCGTCGGAACAGTCCGGGTCCTTGGCGGAGTTTTCAACGAAACCGGGGTGCAATCCTCGACCTTGCCGCGTTCAATCTGCGAGAAGTCATTGGGCCGCCCGCGCAGGCGAGGGCCTGAGCGAGCTCGGTCTGGCGCCATCCGGCGAGCAGCCGCCGTCGGTTGGCGCTCGCAGCCCCTCGGCGATACACTAACCCTTCCACACGTTCGTTTCGCGGAGTCTCTCTTTGCATGTCATAGGTCTGACTGGTGGCATTGCCAGCGGCAAATCAACGGTTGCGCGCTTCTTTCGTGATCAGGAAGTGTCCGTCATCGATGCGGATGTCCTTGGCCACCGCACCTACGACCCCGGGACGGACACGTTCGCGGCCGTCGTGCGCGCTTTCGGCGATGATCTGGTGGCCGCCGATGGGACGATCGACCGTCGTGTGCTGGGCGCCAAGGTGTTCGGTAAACCGGAGGAACTCAAGCGCCTGACGGACATCGTCTGGCCTGGGATACGCAAGCTCGCGAGCGAAGCACTCTCCGCGCTCGAAACAGCGGGAAACGCGCTCGCAGTACTCGAAGCAGCGGTGCTCTTTGAAGCCGGATGGGAAGACCTAACCGATGAGATCTGGGTGGTCGTCGTTGAGCCGGAACTCGCCGTCGCGAGACTCGCGGCCCGCAATGGCCTGGATGCCGATGCCGCACGAGTGCGCATTGCCTCTCAGCTTTCAAACGCAGAACGGACGTCCAGGGCCGACCTGGTGATCGAGAACAACGGCGAACTGGGGGCGTTGGAAACTCGCATCCAGCTCGCATGGGAACAACTTCAGGGGCGGCTGCGCACTGCGGCCGGGAGGTAAGACGATTGGCTAAGACAGCGATGCACAGCGAACCGAACATCTACGCAGTCGAGGAGTACTCGGTTCAGGTTGAGCCGTATTACCTCCCGATTGCGGATGAAGTTGCGCTGTTTGAAACCGCATATAAAGAACGCATCCCGGTCCTCCTAAAGGGCCCCACCGGCGCTGGCAAGACGCGCTTTGTTGAGTACATGGCCTACCGCCTCGGTCGCCCGATCAACAAAGTTTCGGATCGCACCGGCGAATCTGCCGAACACCGCATGCCGCTGATTACTGTGGCCTGTCACGAAGACCTGACAGCAAGTGACCTGGTTGGGCGGTACTTGCTGGATACGGACGGTACTCGCTGGGTTGATGGGCCGTTGACCCGTGCCGTCAAAGTTGGCGCGATTTGCTATCTGGACGAAGTGGTGGAGGCCCGCAAAGACACGACAGTCCTCATCCACCCGTTGACTGACTACCGCCGGTTGCTGCCGATCGAAAAGCTTGGCCAGGTGGTTGAGGCGACCGATGGCTTCTTGCTCGTCATCTCGTACAACCCGGGCTACCAGAGCGCGCTGAAGGATCTCAAGCACTCCACCCGTCAACGCTTCATCGCTATCGAGTTTGGCTACCCACCCCGCGAACAGGAAACACGGATCATTGTCCATGAAGCGGGCTGCTCGACAGAGCAGGCGACGGATCTGGCGAAGCTCGGAGAGAAGGTGCGAAACCTGCGCGAGCACGGTCTCGGCGAGGGCGTGAGCACGCGCCTGCTGGTCTATGCCGGACGGTTGATGGCAAGCGGGATTGCGCCACGGCGCGCCTGCCAGGTAGCCATCACGTGGGCTCTCACGGACGATGCCGACGTGCAGCGCAGCATCGAAGAGGTTGTCACCAGCATTTTCGAATAGTGACGAGGCCCGAGTAGGTGTATGGCGACAATCGAGCGCATTGAAGACCCCATTAGCTGGCAGTCGGCCCGGAGGGCCGTTCGCTTCGTCGGGGCCGCCAGCTTAGTGTCGCCTCAAGACCCGGTCACAAAACAAGGACGACTCCCAGGTGGCCCCAAAGCGTCGAGCGCCAGAACTCAGAATTCGGCACTCGGGCCTCGGCACTCTTGAGACTCGGCATCGTTTCGGACATTCACTGCAACATCCAGGGGCTTGAGCGAGGTCTTGAGCTGATGGCGCCGTTTGACGAACTCTGGTGCGCCGGCGACAGCGTTTTTCAGTTCCGATGGTCGAATGAAGTCATCGGTCGCCTTCGGGAACTCGGCGCGCGGGTCATTCTCGGCAATCACGAGGAGACTTTGCTCGGTCCAGACGGAACGCGAGCGTTATCGTCTCCCAGGATCGACCAGGAACTGGTCGATTGGTTGCGGCGCCAACCTTTTCGAATCGAGGCCGAGGTGGACACGAAGAAGGTTTTGATGACCCACGGCTCGCCATGGGAGCCGTGGAAGGAGTACCACTATCCGCACGAAACCATCTGGTCGAAGGCGGCGACTCTGGACTGCGATGTTTTGATAGTGGGTCATACGCATTTCAAGATGGCACAGAGATTCGGAGGTGTACTCGTCATAAATCCTGGATCAGCAGGAGATCCCCGCGACCACCGAAACGACTTTCAGCTTTCATCTGCAACCTACGACACGACAACAGACGAGGTTGTCTTCTACGATTACAAGGATCCAACGCGTAACTTCGTGAGCCATTCGGGGCAGTTGTGAATGGCTCACTGCTTGCCGCCGCCACGCCCACGCGCCCGACCGATGGCCGGACCAAACACCGAACGCATGGCGAATAGGGAGAAAGCATGAGCATTGTCGGAGAACTCGTTGCACGGAACCACGAGCGTCTGAGGGGCTTCCCGGCGCCGCTCCAGCAGCACTACGAAGCCGGTCTGCGGACGCTCATGCCACGCCTCTCTCCGTCGCAGCTTCAGATCTGGTCGGAAACCGGAGTTGAGCTGACGAGCTTGAGCCTTCGTTCGTGGGAAGCGGCGGTTGAATATTTCAAGGCTGGTTCAGCTTTTCCGGCGAATATCACGTGGGACGCCATTGAGAGCCTTGGTCGGGAAGCCGTCCAGATGGCGGGAGAATCGGCTCCTTTGGCGGTCTCCTTCCTCCGCTCTGCGCCAGCAGCCATCGAGGCAGTCGGTCCGGGCCACGTCCGCCAATGGGCAGACCTTGGCCGTCGGCTCTACAAAGGAAACTGGAAAAGTTCATCGCTTGCCGCCCAGTTTTACGACCTCGGGCCAGCCCTCTTCGAAGTGATGCGCATTAGCCAGGCAGCGCGGCTCGTCCTGTTCATTGACGAACTTTCACGGCACAGTTATGAACTCGCATCGGCCTGCCTGGCGACGGCGCCAACGGTGATGAGAAAGCTGGACGAAGCTGATCGCTTGCCGTTCCTCGCGTTCGCTGTCGAACTCGCTCAATCCAGCTGGGCGGATTCCCGCCTGTACTTCGAACGTGGTGCGGCGCTCCTCCATAAAGTTCATTCCCCACTCCGCGAACGCTATCTTCTACTCACGGCGCAGGTAGCGCGGGGACACAACCGGTCGGCCTTTCAGTACTTTGAAGAAGCGGCAGTGGCCCTCGCCGAACTCGAACCAGACGACCACCACCAGGTGATCGAACTGGCCGAGCAGCTTGCTCCGGTCTCACCTTTCGCCGCGATGGATTTCCTGACGAGCGCCCCCCGAGTACTCGAACGGATCAGAGTGGACGAGCTCGAACCGTGGCACGCGGCCGGCATGAAGATCCTTCAGACTAGCCACGATGGAGGCGAAGCGTACTTTCGCCTGCAATCGACGCGGGGCGAAGATATCCTGGACACGCTCTCAGCGCGCATCGAGCTTTCGAAGGTCGGAGAAATTCTCCGTCTCTACTGCAAGGCGCTCACCGGTAAGAACCTGAGCATCCAAACTACGGAGTCGCTCGCCGAAAAGGGCATCGGTTGGGTGGACGAGCATCGGTCCAGCACCGAAGGGAGCACGATTTTTCTCCCGGAAGTGATGGAGAAGTACGGGGAGAAGGATGAGAACTTCGCCTCGATCAAGGTCTTTGCGACCCACCAGGCGGCGCACATCGAGTTCGGTAGCTTCGAATTCTCCTGGGATCGGCCCGGCAACCTGCTAGGCAACAGCCGTGGGGCGTTCCCACTCGCAGATGGCGTTTCCGCGACCACCGACATGGAACGCTTCTTTGACCTCTTCCCCGACCGCAAGCTTGCGAGCGATCTCTACACGATCGCAGAGGACGCGCGCATCGACGGGGCTATCAAGCGCGAATATGGAGGCATTCGCCGGCCGCTCTTGCGAATGCAGGCCGCCGAGCTCCTTATCCGACCGAACGTTCGCGAGCTCCCTCTTCGACAGGGGTTCGTCGAGAACCTTGTTCGCGCAAGCCTTGACGGGGGGGACTCGGTCCTTTGGCCGAAAGCCCGCGCCGAGCCGTTGGGCCAGGCTCTCGGGCTGCTCAACGAGCTGTCTACCGCTGGTGCACTAGTCGAGGATGCGGCCGAGGCCACCATACGCCTATACCAGCTAGCCATTTCGATCCCCAACACTTTCGATGACCAGGAAATCGAGTGGGAGAACGTTGACCCGATGGAGCCCGGCGAGGGCGGCCAGATGGCGCCCGGCGAACAGGGCGGCGAGGGCGGCTCTACGCAGATGGGCGATGTGGGCGAAGGCGATGAGAACTACGAAAGCCCCCAGGAAGTCGATTTCCGCGGTGACTTCAAGCCAGAGCTCGTGCAGCTGCTGATGAAGCTGAAGCAAGATGCCATGGGAGGCGACGCCGGCAAGATGTCGCCCGTCCCGCTGACGCCCGAACAGCTCGCCGAACTGCTCGAAAAGAGCGTTGAGATCAACCTCGACTCGCTTATGGACGGCGACTTGGACGCAAGCACCGGCATGTTCATGTCAAACCTCATGAAAGAAGCGGGACAGCAGGCCAAGGACCAGGCCCAAAAGGGCGACCCGACGAGCGACGCCAGCACCGGCGAAGAGCCCGGCGAAGAGGAGCTCATCCCGATCGTCACGGTCTACTACTACGACGAATGGGACTTCCGAGCCCAGGACTACAAACCGCGTTGGTGCGCCGTAAAGGAATCGAAACTCGAACAGGGCACTGACAACTTCTACGAGAACGCACTGCGGGAACACGCGGGTCTGGTCGCCCAGACGCGCAAGCAGTTCGAACTGATGAAGCCGGAGATGTTCCGCAAGATCAAGCGACTCCCGGACGGCGAAGACTTCGACCTTGACGCTGCGATCGAATGGACGATCGAGCATCGCGCCGGGGTTAATCCGAGCGACAAAATCTACTGGCGTCGTAACAAGATCGAACGTGACGTTGCCGTGGCGTTCCTGATCGACATGTCCGCCAGCACCGATGAAGAGATCAACAAGCGCGAGAAGAAGTACGACGAAGACGACTACGACGACGACCCGCGCAAGTACCTCAGCTGGTGGGTCTCAAAGCGCCGTCAGGAACTAACGAGTCCACCCAAACGAATCATCGACCTTGAAAAGGAGTCGGCCGTATTGCTGATGACTGCGCTCGAAACCATCGGGGACCAGTACGGTATCTACGGCTTCAGCGGCTACGGACGTGACAACGTCGAGTTCTTTGTGATCAAGGACTTCGACGAGAAACTTGACCAGCCGATCAAGAATCGCTTAGACAAGATCACGCCGATTCGCTCGACTCGTATGGGCCCCGCGATTCGCCACGCGACTCACAAGCTTCAGCTCACGGATGCGAAGGTGAAGATACTCTTCCTTCTCAGCGACGGCCGACCCCAGGACCATGGCTATGGACGTGACCGCACGGAGAAGGAGTACGCGATCCACGATACGAAGCAGGCACTGAATGAGGCGAAACGGGAAGGCATCACGCCGTTCGCGCTCACCGTGGATCGTGCTGGGCACGACTACTTGAAGACGATGTGCGAGGACATGGGCTACGAGGTGGTTGCGGACATCGAATCGCTTCCGAGCCGGTTACCCCAACTCTATCGTCGCCTCACCGAATAGCGGCGTGCGACTAATTCTCGTTCGCCACGGTGAGTCGGAGGCCAACGCTCGCGGAATCATTCAGGGCCGGCTCGATTTCGGGCTAAGCCAACTCGGACGGCTCCAGGCGCAGCGTGTCGCGGAACGTCTACAGCAGGAGAAGATCGCGCGGCTGGTGACCAGCCCACTCTTGCGCGCCGCCCAGACGGCGGACGTTATAGGGGTCGTCCGAGGGATGGTGCCCGTGGTTGAGCCCGCGCTGCTCGAATACGACGCGGGCGAGATCAGCGGTCTTACTGGCGAGGAGATTCGCCAGCGCCACCCCGAGGTTCTCGCAACCTACGCCCGGGGCGAGCGCCCGCGCTTCGCGGGTGAAGAGGGTCGCGATGCCTTCACCGCGCGTTTGGCGGAGGCGCTTGTGCGACTCACAAGTGGGACGGACGGCGAAACCACGGTTGCGGTCGCCCACGGCGGTGTCGTGAGCGCGATCTGTCAATTGCTCCTGGGACTGGACTTGAATCGGCCCGGGATCTTCCAAGTCGCGAACTGCTCGCTGACCATCATCGGGCGCGAACGATCAGGGCGACTGGCGATTCGCACTCATAACGATATCTGCCATCTAGCCGGAATCCTGACGACACCCGACCGAGGCTGATCACATTCCGCTACTGAGACTTCTGGCGCTCCTGCCGTTCAAGCACCGTATTGGCGATCAGGCGTGCGTGGGGGAACGGCTTCCACCCCTGCGGCGTGTTGTAGTAGCGCGTCCCGCTTTGATATTCGTCGGGTTCACGGTCGCCGTACTCCACGTCAACGCCATCGACGCGAATACTGGGGCTCCCAAGGAACCGCTTCGTCTTTGCGTCCTCCATCCCATCCACTTCGGTGTAGATGACTTCCATCGTCGGGTCGGTGGCTTCGAGCGCCAGGTGGAGCGCTTCCTCGGCTTCTTTGCTGCGGCCAGTTGCCTTGGAGTAGAGGAATTCAATCTTCATGTGTTTTTGTATCGTCCGTAGAGAGTGGTGCGGCCTTGCTTGGGGCTTGGAGGCGATTGAGCCGGTCAACGGCGATCGCTTCGAACCCCAGGCGGCCAGGTACATAATACGGTGTCTCGGCCACTTTTTCGGGCAAGTAGCGCATGCCGGTAGCGAAATGTTCGGGCTCCTCGTGCGCGTAGCGGTAGCCCTGCCCGTAGCCGAACTGCCGCATCAGGCCGGTGACAGCGTTCCGCAGTTCCATAGGTACCGGGAGGTTCGAGGTTCTCGCCGCCTCCTCCTGCGCTCGCCAAATACCCATCGCAGCGCTGTTGCTCTTGGGCGCGAGCGCGAGGTAGATCGCACACTCGGCCATCGGCAGCGATCCCTCTGGCAGGCCGATGAAGTGGACCGCCTGCTGGCAGGCCACCGCAAGGCTCAACGCCTGCGGGTCCGCCAGTCCAATGTCTTCGGCAGCCAGGATCACCATTCGGCGCACGATGAAGAGCGGGTCTTCGCCAGCCTCGATCATCCGCGCCAGCCAGTAGAGGGTGGCGTTCGGGTCTGAGCCTCGTACTGACTTGATGAACGCCGAGATCGTGTCGTAGTGGAAGTCGGCCTGCTTGTCGTAGTAGGGCCGGCGATCCTGGAGCGCTTCTTTGATCTGGACGGCGTCGATCATCGGAACGTCCGACGCGAACGCGCTGTCGGCTGCGATCTCGAGGGCGGTAAGCGCCGCGCGGGCGTCGCCGTTCGCTCCTTCGATAAGGAACGCGAGCGCCGCCGGATCCAGCGAGAGGTGAAGCCTTCCAAGCCCACGCGTCTCATCCTCTAAGGCGAGCCGCACGACTTCGGTAAGGTTCTCATCCGAAAGTCCCGCGAGGCGGATGACACGCACCCGGCTAAGCAATGGGGCAACCACTTCGAACGAAGGATTTTCAGTCGTCGCGCCGATGAGGGTGATCGTTCCATCCTCGACATGCGGCAAGATGACGTCTTGTTGAGCCTTGTTGAATCGATGGATCTCATCTATGAATACCACCGTTCGCTGACCCAATTGGCGCCGGGTAGCCGCTTCAGTGACAACTTTGCGGAGGTCTGCGACACCCGACGAGGTCGCCGAAAGAGCGACGAACTCAGCCGTGACGTAACGCGAAAGGATCCGCGCCAGGGTGGTTTTGCCGCAGCCTGGCGGACCCCAAAGGATGATCGATGGCAGGTTTCCGCGCGTCACCGCTCCGCGCAGCATCGACCCATCACCGATCGCGGCGGTTTGACCAGTGAACTCCTCGAGGGTGCGTGGCCTCATGCGGGCGGCCAAAGGTGCGTCTGGAGGCGGCATGCGCTCCTCAACAGGGAAGCCGCTTTGGAGATGGGGCTCGTTCGTCACCGGCGTAGTCTAGCCTGCGAGAAGAGCGATGGTGACGCCTTCGCCACCCTCGTTGGGCGCGGCAGACTCAAATCGCCTCACAAGTGGGTGACCGGTGAGCGCTTCGCGGATCGCTGCTCGCAGAGCACCCGTGCCTTTGCCGTGGATGATCCGGACAAACGGCAACCCAGCCCGAAACGCGTTGTCCACGTACGTCTCGAATTGTTCGAGTGCGTCCTCGGCCCGCCGACCGCGAAGGTCCAACTCCATCCCCACTGGGGGCCCCAGCGGCACGAACGTAGAAACCGTGCTGGGTGCGGCCGGCGGCAATTCAATTCGGTCGATGCGGTCCACCGAGACCTTCATGCGCAGGGATCCGAACTGCACCTCAACGCGCCCGTCCTCACCCACTCCACTGAGCGCTTCGCCTACCTGTGGAATGTCACGAACGTGAATGCTGTCCCCGCTTTGCACCTCGCGTTGCAGCGCGACGGGCCGCACGATCTCCGGCCGCCTGGGCTTCGCCCGGACTGCTAACTTCTCGAGCTCTCCATCGAGCCGCTTGAGCGTTTCGTCTGCCAGGCGTGTGTCGAAGTCGCGGTTTGCCGCGCGGCGCCGAAGTTCATCGAGCTGGCGGTGAGCGGAGGCGACGGCGTCTTCAGCCTCGCGGTGGGCGGCCGCGAGAATGGTCGAGCGCTCCACTTCAATCGTGTTGCGCCGTTCTGCCAGCGCGACCCGCAGGTCTTCGGCTTCCCGAGTCGCCAGCTCCTCCCGGCGACGTGCATCGGTGGCGGCGATCCGCTCGTCCCGGATCTCAGCGAGCAACTGTTCCAGCTCAAAGTGCTCAGGCGTGAGCTGCGCCTGGGCCTTCTCCAAAACGGCGGCATCGAGCCCGAGGCGCTGGGCAATTGCCAAGGCGTTCGATTGACCGGGAAGCCCGACCGTCAGGTGATACGTAGGGCTGAGCGTCTCCAGGTTGAATTCCACTGATGCGTTTCGCAGCCGCGGATCGTTTTGGGCGAACGCCTTCAATTCGCTGTGGTGAGTGGTAGCAACCAGTTTGCAGCCGCGTTCGAGCAGCGTTTCGAGGATCGCCCGGGCGAGCGCAGCTCCCTCGGTGGGGTCCGTACCGGCGCCCAGTTCGTCGAGCAGGACGAGCGTCCCCGGCGCCGCGTCAGCAAGAATTGCGATGAGGTTGCGCATGTGCGAGGAGAAGGTTGATAGCGACTGCTCGATCGACTGTTCGTCTCCGATATCGGCGTAGATACGTTCGTAGCAAACGAAGCGGCTGCCTTCGTCGCACGGCACTGGGATGCCGGCCTGGGCCATCAGTGTGAGCAGACCCATGGTCTTCAGCGCGACGGTCTTCCCGCCGGTGTTCGGACCCGTTATCAGCACCCCTGAAAAGTCCCCACCGACCTCAAGATCCGTCGGCACGACATCACCACGGAGAAGCGGATGGCGCCCGCGGACGATCACGGTTGCCCCCGCCGGTTTGAACCAGCTTTCCACTTCACCAGCTGGTGGAAGCTGAGCCTTCAGGCGCTTCCCAATCCTAACCTCAGCGCTAATCACGTCCAGTTGCGCGAGCGCGAGCACCGTCTGAAGTGCCGCTGCTTCGGACTCTCCCAGGATGGCGGCCAGTCGCTGAAGAACCCGGCGAACTTCGCGTTGCTCGGCGAGTTGCAGTTCGCGGACCTGGTTTCCGGCGTCCACCACGCCCATCGGCTCCACGAACACCGTCGCGCCGCTTGAGGAGACGTCGTGCACGATTCCCGCAAGCTGCCCTCGGTAGTCGCTCTTTATCGGGATCACTTTTCGGCCGTTGCGTTCGGTCAGGATGCCTTCCTGGGCGATCCCGCGCCGGATCGCGTCGGCCATCGCCGCCTGTGCACGCTGTTCGAGCCTATCCTGCGCGGTTCGCAGTTCGCGCCGCGTGCTCGCAAGGATGTCGCTGGCGCTGTCAGCCACTTCGCCGCGAGCGGTGATCGCCCGGTCTATTTCATCAGAGAATCGTCGGAAGTCGGCTACCTGGTCGGTGATCGCCGCCAGCCTTGGGATACGTGGACGTAGCTTTTCAACCGCGACGCGCGCTCGCCATGCGGTGCGCAGGGTTTGCGCCGCCTCGACAAGCTCGGCCGCTTCAAGAACCTGCCCGATCCCCGCCCCGTGAATCGTTGGCCGGACGTCGCGCGCGCCTGCGAACGGGATATCGATGCCGAGTTGGTCGAGCAGACGCATCTCGGCGGTCAGCGAGAGCAGTCCGAAGGCTTCGTCGTAGTCCGTCGCCGGCCGAACTTTCAGGGCGAGTTCTCGGCCCACGCTGAAGGCCGTTTCGCCCGCAAGCAGCTGCAGCACCTTCTCGAATTCGAGAACCCTGAGTGTGTGTTCATCCACTCCTCTAGGGTAGAGCCGTTGCGGGGGCCGAGCCACCAGTTGCGACCGAGAAGTTCGCTGGGCTCAGCCGCTGAGGTATGCTTCGGCTCTAAACGAACGGCGGGGAAACTTCGCTCCATGTTCTCAAAGGTCCTGGTTGCCAACCGCGGGGAGATTGCGCTGCGCATAGTCCGCGCTCTGCGTGATCTGGATATTCCATCCGTCGCGGTGTACTCGGAAGTGGACAGCCTCTCGCGTCACGTTCGCGATGCGGATGAAGCGCATCTGATTGGCCCGGCGGACGCACGCGAGAGCTACCTTGACGGCGATCGGATCATCGCCGTGGCGAGGGCCTGCGGCGCGGACGCGATTCATCCGGGCTACGGATTCCTCGCCGAGAACGCGGACTTCGCAGAGGCCTGCGAAGCATCCGGGCTCACCTTTATCGGCCCGTCACCAGCTTCAATCCGGTTGTTGGGCGACAAGATCGAGGCTCGCCGGTTGGCGGAGCAGTGCGGACTGCCTGTGCTCCCCGGGAGCCCTGAGGTGGACTCGATCGACGAGGCGCTGGCCTTCGCCAACAAGATCGGCTACCCGGTCATGGTCAAGGCGGCCGCCGGCGGCGG
>JBDUAL010000253.1:0-3881 GCA_040004685.1 Anaerolineaceae bacterium
TGAAGGACTGCCTGGGCGAAACGCTGGGGCATGTGCTCTACCAGGACCAGGTGCTGCAGATCTCCTGCGCAGTTGCTGGTTTCACGCCGGGCCAGGCAGACCGGCTGCGGCGGGCGATGAGCCGCAAACGTTCTTCGGAGGCGATGCAGGCGATCGCCGCAGACTTTTACGCAGGCGCGAAAGAGCAGGGCGTCAGCCACGCGGCCGCCAAGATCGCGTTCGATAAGATGGCTGCTTTCGCCGCTTTTGGCTTCCCGAAGAGCCACGCGGTGGCATTTGCGCTGCTCGCTTACGAATCGGCCTGGCTGCGCTACTACTACCCGGCGGCTTACTACTGCGCACTTTTCAACGCCCAGCCGATGGGCTTCTATTCTGTGGAAGTGCTGGCAGGCGATGCCGAACGCCACGGGATCAAGCTGCTGCCGCCCGCGATCAACGTCAGCCGCGCCGGCGCCTGGCCAGAACTGGGTGATATCCGCCTTGGGCTCGAACAGGTGAAGGGCACGGGCGGCGGCTGGCAGGCTCGACGCGGCCAACCGCCTGGCTTCCAGACGCTCTGTCAGCAAGTGGTCACTGAACGCGAGACGAACGGCTCGTATCGTTCGCTGCACGAACTGATCGGCCGCGCGGGACTGACGCAGGAGCACGGCGAAACATTGATCCGCGCCGGCGTGCTGGACGAATTTGGGCATACACGGCGGGAGATGCTCTGGCAGCTCGGGCTCCTGACGCAGCCTGTGCAGTTGACGCGCACGGTAAGCGGCACGAGGGCGCTGCAGACGAGCTTGCCACTGGACACCGAGCAGGACATGGCCGAGCTTCCGGAGCTCTCCAAGTGGCACGAACTGGCCTGGGATTTCGAGCGGATGGGCTTGAGTCCCGGCCAACACCCGATGGCGCAGGTCCGGCCGCTGTTGCACGAAGGGCTCGTCACCAGCCTCCACTTAGGCGGTGTACACAATCCCAATCGCTTGCCCCAGGGGATGCGTGTGCAGATGGCGGGCATGGTGGTCACCCGCCAACGTCCATCCACCGCCAGCGGCGTTATGTTCATGCTCCTGGAAGACGAGTACGGGCTGGCGAACGTCGTCATCCACACTCCACTGCAGGAACGGCAGCGCGAACTGGTGCGCGCCACGCCATTCGTGATCATCCGGGGGCGCGTGGACAACAAGAAGAGTGGCTTCCCCAACATCATCGCTGAGAAGTTCATGCCGTGCCCGCTGCCGGGTCTGATCGAAGCGCCGGGCGCGCATAACTTTGGCTAGGGTGGTGTAAAGTTGGTCACAATCGAGAGGGTTGACCGGTAACTTTCTGGCTCGTACGGTCGTTATTACCCGCAGAAGACACGGGTACACCCGGGAAGGAGCCGACTCAATGTTGAACATCACTGCCCGCCGGCTCACCGCACGCCGGAGCGCGTCGAACCGCTAGTCCTGCGTACCGCAGACGGCGAACATCGACGCCGTACCGCAAAGCGGTACGGCTTTTCAATAGCCCTAGCGGTTTTCACTCCGTTAACCACCAGAGGGTGGCAACGTCTTGGAAGCGTGCTGTAGGGCCCACATCGTCAAGCATCCCGAGTTCATCAGTGTTCACATTCGCATGTAACAGTGGTGTTACAGCTGTGTATCTGCAAAACCGGGATATTCACGAATCGGAGGACACTCGTGTTGGACTTTACCCTGACATCGTCACGAAAGTTCGCCGCCTACGGAACTGGAAAGAGATACGTCTTCGGCGAACCAGCGCCCAAGTGGCTAATCCACAAGATGACACAGAACTCGATGATCACTACGGGATGTACCCCAGTCACCGAGACCAGGATGACGAAGCAGTGGCCGGCATCCACCACCGCACAAGCAGAAGGAACCTAACATGTACCACTCGAACCTTTCAGTGCGCGAAATCCAGCTTACGCTGAACCAACGCGTCATCTTCCCGGGAGATCCGGAACCACGGTGGCTCACCCGCGCCGTCCAGCGCGAACACGCCATGGCCGAACTGAAAGCCGACGCTCGTTCGGCAAAGCAGGCCGAATCGGAACGCCGCAGCCTCGTTGCGCGCATCCGATTGGTCTTCAATCGTGCCTGATTCGAACCGGCTGAAACGCCCCTTGAACCGCCATCGGAGCCAGCTTCGATGGCGGTTTCTCTCTGTAGCCCGTCAAGGGTCCCGGCTAGCGCATGCCGAGGCGCCTAACTCTGGAGCATGTCCTGGAAGCGGCCGTTAAGACCCTTGCGGAAGAATGTCGCCGATTCGAGATCCGCCACGTATTGCCGAACTTGCTGCTTGCGCAGTTCAGCGAGCTTCGCTTGTCCGGCCTCGATCCGGTCCCTGCCGCCGCCGAGGAGGACCGCAAGCGGTTCGCTGACCACGGGATCGGCCCAGTCCTTGACCATTCGTCCTTCGGCCTTAGCGAGGTAGAGGTTTTGCTCCTCGCGGCGCTCGGGCATCTTGAAGAGGAAATGCTTCATCCGCTCGACGTGGTAATCCATCAGCCGCTGCCGGTCGCGCGCAACCAGCGCATACAGGTCGCGTTCGAGCTGGTTTTGGGCAATCGAGTCACCGTTCTTGAAGAGTGTCAGGAGCATGCTGTCCTGGACGAAGAGGATGGCGGCCAGTTCGGGGAAACTGCGCGACTCCTGTGCGGCTCGGGAGAAGTCTGTTGGAGCCTGCAAGCCAAGTCCGCCGCCGTTGGTGAGGGCGCGCTTGCGGAACGCCTCGCAGTGCCGCGCTACATCGTAGATCACGGTCGAGAGGAAGAACTTCACCTCGTGGTAGCCGTAGCTGATCTCGGGGAGCCAACCACTCAGGAGCGCACCCTCGTAGTAGGCCCGGTCGCTCTGCTCCGTCATGAACTGGCAAACTGCCTTTTCAATATCGTCGGGTAGCGCCTCGAGGCTGGCCCAGCGAAGATCCGTCGAAGAGATCCAGCGGTCGCGGATGGCAATTTCATAGAGTGGGACGACGCAATCGGCCCAGATGATCGCCTTTTCGAAGATTGTGTAACCCATGTCTTCGTTGATGGGGTTGGGGTAGGAACCGCGGGCGATCTCTGTGCGATTATTCCAGATATCTGGAATGTCGCCGTAGGTCCCGATGTTGAGGTCACCGATCGTGAGACCCAGTTCCTTATCTGCCGGGCGGGCCTTGATTCCCCACTCAGTGGGCACTTTCATCCACCAGAAGTCAGGCCGAACCATGGAGCCGCCAGCGAGGAACTGTTTTGCGGTGTCCCCGTCCACGCCGCCCCGCAACGCCTGCCAGACTTCCTGAAGGGTATGACCCTTGGAAAGAGCCAGTTCGATGAGCCCATCGTCCCATTTCAGCTCGCGAGCCTTGTCGCGGGCATCCTGGGGAACCTCCACAGGGGGCTGATCGGCCATCTTTGCGAGCGCTTCGGAAGTAGACACGATTCACCTCAGACTGGGGCGGATTCGGGGAACTGGAGCATCAGCCCGGCTGCGCGGCCGGGCTAATGCCGCGGCGCCTCAGACAGGATCGACGAACTGTGCGAACAGCGGCCCAAGACGCTGGCGACGGTCGCCGAGGCCGGCGACGTCCAGACGATGGACGTATTCGTTGATCTGACGCTTGCGCAACAGAAGGAACTTCTGCACACCTTCGTCGAATTTATCCACTCCGCCCCCGAGAAGGATGGCGAGTGACTCGAAGACTGGCGGGAAGGTGACATCACCGGAGCCGCCGCCGGCCGCATCACCTTCAGCCTTGTCAAGGTAGTGGTGCAACTCTTCGCGGCGTTCAGGCTCTGTATCGAGGACGTACTTCAAGTGCATGACGCCAAAGGCGAGGTGCCGAGATTCGTCCTGGGCACTCATGCGGAAGATGCGCTTGTCGGCATCGGTCTGTCCGATCAG